>NZ_JBVVPO010000084.1:0-32715 GCF_055811795.1 Bradyrhizobium sp. MI1.7 | reverse complement strand
TTGCTCACACCGCGCCAAACGGCGTAACATCCGCCGAGACTCTAACCGCTACTGGGTGAAACTTCAGGGGCAGGTCAAAGCTTACCGTCAGCTCGCCGCCGTTCACGCGCTCTAACTGGCATCGACGGTAGGCAAGCCCGGTTGACGAAAGCACAAGGAAACACTCGTTTAAGCAAGCCTTCTGATCGAACTCTCTACGGGTAAGGTCGCTGAGTTCTCAGAGACGTCCTTGATGAGACAAGCCCGCCGCCAAGTTCCATCAATTGCCAATATGCCGGCCTGTAGAGGCCTTTCAAAGCTCACACGCCGGTCGTCTTGATCGTTTTGCCGCGTCATCAGTTCCCAGCCATAAACTGAATCGGGAAAAGTCGGCAATATCCAATTAGTTCCAGGGAGCCACCGACTACTTGCTTCAACTAGCTTTTCGGATTTATTGGACCGGTACCTACCTACGACACAGGGAGTTTCGGCGATGTGGAACTACGCATTGTTGGGTAACTTGTGTGTGCGGTAGCTGCCTCTGTCCCACGAGGTAATGCCTGTCCGGAGGCCCCAGCATCATCAAGCCCCCCGGCCCGATGCTGGGGCCCAAGCAGCGTGACCAGGCAGCGCTCAACTTTTGATTCTTCAAGTCATGTGCAGGCGCAGCCTGCTGCCTGTTTTACGATTGAGGGCGGGCGGAGCGTCGCCCTTGTTCAGCTTCTCGGCCACAACCTCTGCCGTTGAATGAGAGAGTCCAGTTAAAGGCGTCCCGTCCGGCGTGACTGCAGGCTGATCTATTGAAGTGTCCAGCACTGTGAATCGGCCGTTCTTGGGATGCTCGTACCGAACGACAAAGCGGTCTGCCATGAGGATCGCCCTTCCCTTCATGGTTGTAAACATACATGGGCGAAGGTCGATGACTAACGGGCGGCGGCACCACCGAGGCGGCCTTGCATCATCTTTCGGCGCAACTTCTGATGATTTCGCGGAAGTACTCCTAAATATCCGGAGCGCCTCGTCCAAGCGCGACGGCTTGGCTTTCGGCAAGCGGGCGGTGGCCTAGATCGAAACTAAACGGCTGTTCCGGCATACTTAAAGAAGGTGATGGAATTGAAGAAGGTGATGGAATTGGTGCCGTGCAGTCCAAGAACGAACGCGTTGAGCTGGAAATGCGGATACTCCGCTATCGGCAAATAGCCAGACGTTTTGCGCATGACCCACAGACCTATGAGCGTATCCAGACGCTCGTTCGGGAACTGGAAGACAAGCTCCGCGAAATCGACGAGTAGGCCGCGTCAGTCGGCGGCCTCGGTGTCCATCAGACGATCAAACCTCGGCCACCGACGTCTAGCGCCCCCGCTTGGCGGATTTCTTGGCTCTCTCGACCCGCACTCCTTTGAATTTCTTGGCGGCCTTTCTGCGCCGTCTTAGGCTTCTTCACAGCCATGAACTCGCCCGACGTTCTGTCGCGCTTTGTGTAGCCAGTAGCGCCGCCAATTGTCGTCTTGGCCTGTGAGCGCTTCTTCACCGCGCCCTTGCGAGCATTGTCGCCGGTCGGTTTATTGACTGCCATGTATCCTCCGCTGGTTGCCTCTTATAAAAAGCGCAACGCACTTGGCAGTTCCTACCTGGGGAACGAATCGGCGCGGATCAAATTAAATCCCGGTTCTGTTGCGTGGAGTTGCGTATGAGTCAGTCCCGATGGACCCCTTCCATTGTGCCGGCCGATGAACCGACCGTGTATCTGGTGGCGGACGACTTCGGGAGCGCAGGCAGCGCCTGGCGCGAAACCGACATGGGATCGGCAGACCTCGAGACGGTCATTCAGGATCTGCTCGCCGGCGAGTATCGACATCCGATCAGGGTTATTGCCTTCAACACGTCCGAGCGCTGGTCAGAAGACGTTTCCGAGGACGTTGCTCGCGAGATCCAGCACTGGTGCAATCTTCAGCTCACCGACGTTCCTTCGCATCTCCAAGAATTCGTCGATCGCTACGCTGCCCAGGACACCCGGCAGTACAGCTTGCGCCTGGTGTAGCGATGGCCTTCCAGCGAAAAAAGCCGGAAGCGCTGGGCGTCAAGGCGCCCTTCCCCGGCTTCATCGAGCCGGCCCTGGCAGCCTCGATCGACCGCGTGCCGTCCGGCGAACGTTGGATTCACGAGATCAAGTTCGACGGTTATCGCGTCCAGGTGCATCTCGCCAACGAAGCAACAAGGGTGTTCACGCGCCGCGGTCACGACTGGACCCGCCGCTTCAAGAAGGTCGCCGACGACGCCTGGCACATCAAGGCGAGCTCGGCCATCATCGACGGCGAGATCGTGGTGCCGGCCGCCGATGGCAGCACCGATTTCTCCGTCTTGCAGAACGAGCTAAAGGGCACCTCGACTAAGATCGTACTCGTCGCCTTCGACCTGCTTTATCTCAACGGCAGGGACATCCGGAAGGTGCCGCTATTCGAGCGCAAGGCCGCACTGAAGAAGGTCGTCACTGGCAGCGACGTGCAGTTCAGCGAGAGCTTCGAGATCGACGGCAGCGAGATGTTCACGCATGCTTGCAAGGTCGGGCTCGAAGGCGTCGTTTCCAAGGTCCGCGACGGCGTGTACCCGGTCGGCCGCAGCAATAATTGGGTCAAGAAGACCTGCGCCCAGCGCGAGACGCTGACCATCGCCGGCTTCGCTCTCGATGAGGGCAAGTGGGACGGCATTTATCTCGCGCGGCGCAAGGGCGACGACCTGATCTATGCGGGCAAGGTCGACCACGGCTTCGACAAGACATCAGCCGCCGAGCTGCGCAGACGGCTCGAGCCGCTTGTCCGCAAGACGCAGCCTTACGCCAAGCGTATCGCACACAGGGGCATCTGGGTCGAACCGAAACTGCTCGCCGAGATCGAATACCGCGCCAAATCTGAAGAGGGAAAGGTTAGGCACCCTTTCTTCAAGGGGCTGCGCGAGGACCTTTAACAGCGCGGCGATCGGCAGCGAAATTTTTTTCGGTCCCCTCTTGAAACCAAAACCGGTTTTGCTAATTTTTTTGGCGTTACCGTCAGGTGACGTCCGAGGTGCCCTCCGGGGCCTCGGAATTGAGACGGGCACCGGTCGTGTCCGATGCCTCATACCCATCTTGCTCTTTGGAGGATTTGGCTATGCGCACTTATGACTTCTCGCCCTTGTTCCGGTCGACGATCGGCTTCGATCGCCTGTTCGATCTCGCCGAGACGGCCCAGCGGGCCACCGACGAAAGCTATCCCCCCTACAACATCGAACGGCTTGCCGAAGACCGCTACCAGATCACGCTGGCGGTTGCAGGCTTCTCGCCCGACGAAGTCTCGATCACGGCCGAGCAGAACGTCGTCACGATCGAGGGCGGCAAGACCGAGAAGGCCGAGCGCGAGTTTCTCTACCGGGGAATCTCGACCCGCCATTTCAAGCGCCAGTTCAACCTGGCGGACTACGTCCAGGTCAAGGGCGCGGCATTCGACAACGGTCTGCTGAAGATCGAACTGGTCCGGGAAATCCCCGAGGCCATGAAGCCGCGGCGTATCGCCATCGCCGGCGCAACGTCTTCCGGCAACGTTCACCAGATCGAGGCCAAGGCGGCCTAACTCATCCACCAGAGGAATGCCGCGCGTCCGGGCGACGCGCGGCAGCTGATTTCGTCTTAGAATGGAGGATACCATGCGGCCGACGACCGCTTCCGACGACAACGTCATCGACTTCAACGCGCTGCTGCATCCCGGCACCGCGTTTGACCACCCGAGGGACGTACTGGCAGACCTTTCGCTTTCGGTCTCCGAGAAACGCGCCATTCTGGCGTCTTGGGCGTCCGACGCGTCGGCAATCGCTTCCTGTCCCTCCTTGCGGGCACCAGCGGGACTTAAAGCGCCGGTCACCATCGACGAGATACTCGAAGCATTGTGCGAACTTGACGGCGGCCCACGCAATCCACCCGGAGGCAAGCCCAACCGTCTCTGTTCGACATCAAGACTTCTCGCCGCTTGAGAAGGTGGTCGCGATGGATAACATTGCCTTGCCCAGAGACGTATTGAACCGCATCGAGCGTCGGTGGATGGCCAAGTTCTCGCAGGCTCCTTCTCGCCAACCGTCGTCGATGCTTGGCGATGATCCTCTCCGATCTCCGCGAGTCCGGCGACTGCTGGAGGGGCCCTTGAGACCTCCGACGGTTGATAGACCCGTCCAACCCAGTTGCGCCTGAACCTCGGGCGCTACAGATCGCACGATCGATCTCCGGGTAGCTCTGCGCGTCCCGGAGGTCGCCCTATTGCATGCCGGTCGGTCTACCGCGTGAGCAGAGAGACTCCTGAAATCTAGCAAAAAGCGTCGCAGGTCCTGGATAGACTTCGATGCATCCAGCCTGCCGCAGCGAGCTTTCGGTAAACCCGCCGCAGAGCACGCCGATGGTCGCGACCTTCGCCTTCCCCGCCGCGATGGCATCGTAAGGCGTGTCGCCGATCGCGACCGCGTCCGGGCCGTCAATCGCAAGCTTTTTCAGCACGATCTCGAAGACGTCCGGCGCCGGTTTTGATTCTTCCACATCGTCGGACGAAGTCGCCACCTCGACCAGATCTATGATGCGTGCGATGTCCAGGTACGTGTCAAGTCCATCCTTCTTTGCGGAGGACGCGACGGCAATCCGAAGTCCGGCATCCCGCACTCGCCGCAGCAAGTCTGGAACGGCCGAGAACGGTCGGACAAGCGGCAGATACTCCGTCTTGAAACGATTGCCGCGCCATTCTTCCAGATCCTTGCCGTGGTCACGTTGTTCGTCCGGGGTTAAGAACATGGGAACGAGCTTGTCTCCTCCCTTGCCGATCTGGCTGCGAGCTTGCTCGAAGCTCACATAGTGGCCGAACTTGACCATGGCTTCGTGCCAGGCGAGCGCGTGAATATCCACCGAGTCGAGAAGCGTTCCGTCCAGATCGAAAATTGCGGCTTTTGGCAACTCAATTCCTCCTCGATAGGGGATCCGAAGACGCTGCGGCAAGCGCTTCCGCTGCAAGCGCTGTCGACACCTGTCTAGGGTCGTGCTTTTGCCTGCAGCGCATTTTCGAGGCTGCGGCGCAGAGTTTCCGGCGCGTAGGGCTTCACGACAAGCACGGCGTCCAAGAGCTCAGCATCGGATTGGATCCCGCTGTCACCTGTCGCCACAACAATGCACAAGTCAGGTCGTAGCGAGCGGGCGTCCTTTGCGAGTTGCAGGCCAGACACTCCGGGGAGGCCGACATCGGTCACGAGGATATCAACGGCGGCCTCATCCAGGGCTTTCAGACCCTCTTCGGCCGAGCTGGCCTCCATCACCTTGCAGCCTAAATCGTTCAACATCTCCGTCGCAGTCAGGCGGATCAGTTCGTCGTCTTCGACGAGCAACACGGTCGCACCCTTGACGGCGTCTTCGCCTGTGGGCTGACGCGGTTGCTTCGCCGTGAGACGCCGTTGAGCGTGGTTGGCGAGCACATGCCTGATCTTCCGCGCAAGCGCTTCCCGCGTATAGGGCTTGGCCAAAAGCTCCACTCCCGGGTCGAGCCGTCCCCCGTGCACGATGGCGTTCTGCGTGTAGCCTGATGTGAAAAGGACTGCGACGTTGGGCAACCGTTCCTTGGCTTTCCGCGCCAACTCCGGGCTTGCCCGGCATCATCACGTCGGTGAAGATCAGGTCGATTGGTATGCCGCTGTCGACGACGGCTAGCGCGGCCACCGCATCTCTCGCCTTCACCACGCGGTAGCCAAGATCGGAGAGCATCGACACCGCGACCTCGCGCACTTCATCGTCATCCTCGACCACCAGTACAGTTTCCTCGCCGCCTTTGATGTCACCGGAGGTGGCACTAACTAGCGTATCCTCGATGGCCATTTCTCGCGGGAAGTATAGCTTCACCGTCGTTCCGGCGCCGATCTCGCTGTAGATTTTGACGTGTCCGCCGGATTGCTTGAGGAAACCGTAGACCATGGCCAGGCCGAGGCCAGTGCCCTTGCCCTCCGCCTTGGTCGTGAAGAAGGGCTCATAAACCCGCTCCAGGATATCTGACGGAATGCCGATGCCCGTGTCAGTTACCGCGATCATCACATATTGCCCCGCAATCAGATCATCGTGGTGTCGGACATACTCGTCGTCCATTGAGAATGGCATTCTCGAGTTGATCGGGGTCGATGAGGCTGTTCCACAGCCCACCGCCGACGACCGTCTCGACCTCGATCTCCTCGCCGATGGCGCGACGCAGCAGTTCATCCATGCCTTTGATCAGGCGACCGACGTTCACCACCCTCGGCTCCAGCGGCTGGCGCCTCGCGAAGGCGAGCAACTGGGTAGCAAGTTTCGATCCCCGCGCGACGCCGGCAAGAGCGCTCTGGACTCTCATCTCCGCTCGGGCATTACCCGCGATGTCCTTGCTGAGCAGTTGCAGGTTTCCGCTAATCACCTGCAATAGATTGTTGAAGTCGTGGGCAACGCCGCCAGTAAGTTGGCCGATCGCCTCCAGCTTCTGGGACCGGATCAATGTTGCTTGCGCCGCCTGGAGCGCGGCTTCCGCCTCACGCCGTTCTGTAATGTCCCGGGTCACTTTGGCGAATCCGACGAGCTTCCCGTCGTCGTCTCGAATCGCGTCGATCACGACATGCGCCCAAAAGCGAGTGCCGTCCTTTCGGACCCTTTGACCTTCGTGCTCCCAGCGTCCTTCGCGGGTTGCGGTCTGCAGGCCTGTTCGCGGGATGCCCGCGGCGCGATCCTCTTCCGTATAGAAATTGGAAAAGTGGCGACCGATGATCTCTTCGGGCCCGTACCCCTTGATGCGCTGGGCCCCAGCGTTCCAACTCGCCACGTTGCCTTCCACGTCCAGCATGTAGATGGCGTAGTCCGTCACACTTTGGACCATTAGCCGGAACTGCTGCTCGCTTTCGCGCAATTTGGCCTCGGCCGCCCTTCGCTCGGTCAGATCCCGGGTGATCTTGGCGAAACCTACAAGCTCGCCCTTAGGCGAACGGATCGCGTCAATGATCACATGGGCCCAGAACTGCGTGCCGTCCTTGCGCACACGCCAACCCTCTCGCTCGAAGCGCCCGGTTCGCTCCGCCTCCTCCAGCGCCAAGGCAGGCACTTTCTGCTCCCGCTCGGCCTCCGTATAGAATGTCGAGAAGTGGTGCCCTATGATCTCCTCAGCCTCATAGCCCTTAAAGCGCTTCGCTCCCGGGTTCCAGCTGGTGACATGCCCATCGCGATCCAGCATATAGATCGCGTAGTCGGTGATCGCCTCAACAAGAAGCCGATAACGCCCCTCGCTGGATTGTGCAGCATCGAAGCGGTCTGAGTTTTCCATTCGGGTCCTATCCAGCCCGCCGATAGCTGGAGGGTTGAGGTAAAACAATACGAAGTGGATCGAGTTCCACTTCGGACTTGGAGCTGACCCGTGTAGACGTAGTTGGCTGCGAGTTTGTCATATCGGGCGCGACATTGGCCCGGCCCGGCATCACTTTCTCACCTGCGACGACTGTGACGCAAACACCAACGGCCAACCTATTCAGCGCCGTGGTAGTGATGAAAGAGGCCAATGGGCGGCCTTACTCTTGATCCTTGGTCCAAGTGCGCTCGCCGCACTGGCATTCGAACACGCGGACGGTAAGCCCGCGCGCGGAGTCCATCATGTTATGGACGAGCTTGGGTTGAGCGCTGCACTTGCCGCGCCGGCCTCTCGCGTCTTGGACCCCGAGAATTTGTCGCTGATTGGCGAGGTTCCTAAGTGCCAAAGTGTACAATTCGTTCCACCACCCGAGTTTACTGTGAGCACAAGACATCAACTCACAGGACACTTGAGTGCTTGTAATGTTTCCATTCGGAACGGCTCGCAGGGCTCGCCGTTGTCGAGCACATTCTTCAAGGAGGATCACGATTATGGATCGCGAACACGTGAAAGGCGCCGCTGACAAAGCAAAGGGCGCAATTAAGGAAGGGGCCGGAAAGCTCACTGGCGATAAGAGCATGGAGGCTGAAGGAAAGATGGATAATGCCAAAGGCTCTGCACACAACGCGGCCGGTGACGTAAAGGATACCGTGCGCGATGCGGCTGATGCTGCAAAGAAGTAGGCAAACTAAAAACTGAACTCGCCGCCCTTCGGGCGGCTTTCTTCTGCCCTGTTCTTGGCAAGGAAAGCGCACACTATCCGCTCACCAAGACCTCGACCAAGCGCAACAAGAAGGGCGGTCAGTTCATGGCCGTCAAGAAGAACGCGAAGAAGTTCAAGGGTGTGCGCAAGGAGAGGTAATTGATGGGTCGGTTCTTCTTCGGCATTATCGACTTGATTGCGACGCTGATTTAGCGGTGTATCCCTTTCGCTAGAGCGTATCCGGCGTCCGTCGAGGAGAGCTTTTGTCCTCGTTGATTAATTCCTGCTCGGCCAGGCGCCAGAACTCTTCATCTTGCCCTTCCGGCTTTCCGGCCTGCTCCCACAGCTCGTAAGGGCGGGCCGCAATGGTTTCGTCGATCTTGTTCATGGACGGTCCTTCTTGTTTTTGTTCAATTGAGGCGCTTTGTATCGGTCTCGATTTCTACAATGACCGCCTCAACATCGGGAACGCCATCGGCGTCCCTATTGCAGATACACGGCATACCAGCGCCACATTGGCAGCCCCCTTACCTTCGGTCCACGACTTGTCCGGATGATTTTCGCAGACCCAACCGAGGCCATGGCAGATTGGACAATTGGGATCGGTCATGCCGCCATGGCCTGTCGATGGCGCTGATATGCTTCAATGGCGCGGTTGGCGAGCATCAGCTTTCGGTGCTCTCCCTTGAGGACCATCTCATCGACTATCCTCAGGAGAAAGCGGCTGACCTCTGCAGCATTCCCAATCTCGCCGGTACGCTCCAAATAATCCCTGGCGATCTGAATGGAGTCCTCAATCAGCCAAGGGATGGGTTCACTCATAAAAGGAAAACCCGTAGCAATGCGCACCGTTCCTAGTGGAACGTCGGTTGGGACCTCGCCTCGATGATCTGGACGTTCGCGCGCACACCCGCTTTGTGCAATCTCAGAAGGCCTCGCGCCAATTGCCGGAGATCATTCCGCGCAGGACCGACGGGGAGTTTGCGCGCCCGGCGCAAGACCTGTGCGGCATGAATGATCAGCGGGGCCTTCTTCATTTTGTTGGTGACTGTAAGCCAGGGGAAGTGAGCCAGTCATTGATGTGCGAGGCTGTTTCCGCCTGCCTCGCCTTACGAAGAAGTTGATCGCGTTGAAGGCCGAGTGGCATTGTCTGGATCTTTGCCCTCAGCCGCTCGGCTTCCTTCGCGCGACGTTCTTCCAAAGTTTCGGTTTGTTTGAAACGACGCCGCTTCTGCATGGCGCGCTCCTTTCCATTAGAGGAAGGCGGGAGCGCAAGTAGGCGTTCTCATCACCGATAAAAGCCACGGTCCGTTCGGCGATGTGGAATAGTACGCCTTGCAACCGGAAAGGCGTAACAACAAACGTTAAGACTTTGAGAATCTTTTTAGGGGGCTTGCTCGCAACAATCCTTCGGAGGTGATGTCGCGGTATTCGATTTCCGCAGTAAAAACAGGCTCAACCCAGTGGCCTTGGGTTTCTTGAGTTGCTTACTCAACTTACTCTCTGGACTTGCCAGGGTGTCGAGAGCCTTGCGCATCTTGCCGGAAGTGGTCCAGTCCCAGCCCGTGCCGACCTTGCGCATGTAGACCCTGATCCCTGCTTCATTTTTTCCCAAGTAGAGCGCAGCGACGCCAGACGGGTCTCCACCGCATCAGCGACATGCCAGCATCCCGCGGATCATTGTCGAACGATACCACGCCCAAGCAGACGAACTCGAGCAGGCACCAGGTGACGCAGCAAACGACGCCGGAGCTTAACCCAGATAAGAGACGTCCTTGGCACGCGACGCGAGCTCACCCTCCACTTTGTCTATTTCCGCTTGGTTTCGCTCGATGAAAGCAGCGAGCTCATCCCGCGACATCTCAGAAAGCGCCTTCTGTTGTAACGACGTATCCTTACGAGTTGGAGCGATGTGCCCTGCCCGATCTAGAACTTTGATCGACAGATCGGCTCGGACACGGGCGCTAATGCTCGTGTCCTGGAGGAGCGACTTGGCCACTCGATAAGCAAGCGGAGCTCCCACCACAGCAAGATCAAGCTGTATGGATTCCGAGATCGCAGCCGCAACGGCTGGCAGTCGCATTGTCTTATAAACCGACTTGGGGTGATATCCGGCGAGCTCGGCCGACCATGCGTCTTCTTTGTAGAATAGTCGCCGTTGCAACAGTCCCAGCGTCGATATGGTTACATGTAGGCTCTGCTGTGGCACAGAACTTCAATGATAGGTGGTCCATCATTCCAAAAGCACACGCCGAGCCCGTCCCTCAGGCACCGGAGCAGACCAATCAGAGCCCGCAGACGCAGTCCCCTATCGAGCAAGAACCGCCGCGAAATTCGGAAGACCGCTCAGCTGCTGGATCTTTCAACCGAGTGTTTTCCGGGAAGGCTTCCTTCTACTCGTATTCGAAACGGAAGACAGCGAGCGGCACAACGTTCGATCGGGATGCGCTGATTGCAGCTCATCGCAATCTGCCGTTCGGCACGCATGTTCGCGCTACTGACCTTAAGAGCAGCAAATCGGTGGTCGTTCGTATCACCGATCGCGGACCATGGGTTCGCGGTCGCCTCATCGACCTCTCGCTTGGCGCCGCTCGCAGCTTAGGAATTACCGATCGTGGCGTCGCCCAGGTTCGCGTAGTGGTGCTTTAGCCGCAACTCGGCGCCCTGGCGCGGGCCGAGTCGAGAATGCTCCCGCTCTCCTCGGCGATGCCGCACGGCGGATCGAACCCGAGAACAAAAGCCGCATTCTGGCGTTGCCCGGTGACAACGACGGCGACACGCTCCGCAGCTTGGCAACGTGCGCCCGGCGATCATCGACGAAACGTCCAGGTGCTCCGGACGCGCTGATTACGGCGGTTCGGCCAATGCTGGCCACAAACACCCGCGGCCAGCTCGTCTACTTATCGACCCCGAAGGGAAAGCTACGAAACTTGGCGCTCCAACGATGCCGACTGGCACCGCATCCAAGTCGCGTTGGGCTCCTGCCCTCGCATCACTCCGGAATTCCTGGCCCGCGAGCGCAAGAACCTCGGCGAGACGAAGTTTCGCGAAGAGTACCTGTGCGAAATCATCCGGAGTTGCCGGTGATCTATGCGACGGGCTTCTCTGCAGTATGTTACAGAAGCCCTACCATCCGCAGCAGATCGTAGAAGCCGTGAGAGAGATGACGGCGGGTCGCTAACGTCTGCTAATTTTTGCCGTGGCCGCGGTTGGTGAAGCGGGCGTTGCCCAGTCCCGTCCCGATCGTCAGCACGCCCCACCACTTCACGTCCTGAATGAACGGCATCTCGGACAATCTCTGGACGACGTCGTCGGTGTGCATGACGAATCGCCGTGTCGTCCTCGCCGATCTGCGGGATGGCCTCAACCAGGCTTGTCGGCAGTTGAACTTACTGCTCTCCCAATTGTCCCGCAGTTCCGGCGCCCTTCTCGATCGACCCGTCCGCCTTGATGACGCCGGGACAGGCGATGCCGACGACGGGGCGAGAGTTTTAGGAGTTTTTTTCGAGCCGCCGGTAACATGTGCGCCGGGACACAGTCGGCCTTCCAGGGCTGGAGCGTGGCCTTCGACGTCGGCGAGCAGCGCCGGACCCGCTCCTTCTTCGGCGGTGGCGGTGGCGGTAGTGGCGGCGGCGGCTCGCCGCGGGCGCCCAGCGCGATCAGCTGCCGGGCCAGCAGCTGACTGGCGATGTCGGTGATGTCGCCCATGTTGGCGCGCTGGAGATCACGCAGGCCCTTGATCTGGTCGCCTGACATAGCTCCTCACGATGGAGGCTTTCCATCCATTCTGCTTTATGATCGCGCGCGCCTCGTCGTCGGTCTTGCCGAGCGCCTTGCGCAGGATCGGCGCCGCGGTCGCGACGACGCCGCGGCGGCTGACGAAGCCCGCCACGAAATGCGGAGCCGTCACCCGGACCAGCAGCTCATCCATGAAGCGCGTCCTTTGCGATCTGCCGACCTCGGCGAGGACGTGGCGCATGCCCGCGCATTTCTGGCCCGCGCGGCTTTTGATTGGAGCTACATCGGCTCCCAGCCGTCCAACAGCTGCACCCAGCCGTCCAACAGCAACCCGTCAAAAGCGATAACGCCTTCGTCATGCGGGGCGGCATACTCCCGATAGCGCGCGGCCCATTCGGGTTTCCAATCAATGAACGTGTTGTTAAGGGCGTCGTGCACGCGACAGGGCTCAGCGGGATTGAACGTGGCCATCGGGTTCATGTGGGCCCAAACATCGAGCGGGCCTTTCGTTCCAAGGGCGGTCGTGCAGCTCGTCAGGCTCGTCGGCGTGTCGAGTTTCACCAAAGTTGATCCGCCATAATTCCGGCGAGCCAGAGGCCTGAGGAAAAGAGGCGGCTCCAACGAGGGGCAAGCAAGTTGGAGCCGCGAAGTCACCACGTTGTGCAAAGCACTCCGGCACACGAATTGGGAAAAGGGCCCGAAGCGCGATTCAAATGCCGCGCCGAGACCTGAGTTCTCCGGAAACAGGACTACTCCCGAAGTTAATGCGCGCAGCTTCACATTTGTTATGTGCGGGCGTGCACTCAAAGTGGAAAGGTCGCGTTGGTGCGCTGGGTTTTTGGCGCGCTCGCGGCCCCGGCGCTCCGCACTTGGTCTCCTTCCGGAGAAGCCTGGGCCGACGAGCGCTGAATTAGTAACGACGGCAAGATCGCAACGTGTTTTCCTGCCCTCGTGGGCACGCCGCCTGTCCCCAGCTCGTGACCGGTGACACGCGCGAGCTGGGGCCTTAGTCGAGCCCGCGGCCGGACTCGAACCGGCGACCATCCGCTTACAAAGCAGCTGCTCTACCGCTGAGCTACGTCGTGCGGGAAGTATAGAAACGGGGAATTAAGGCGACAGCAAAAAAGCGGCTCCAGCAGGTAGCGGGAGTGCAAGCTGGGGACGTGGCTTGTCGGCCACACGTCCGTCTAAACCGAGACTGTTTGTCGGGATTCGAACAGACGCGCCAGCGCCATTTATTCAGCCTGTGAGCCATTGGAACGATGTGTTGATCGGCGGATCAGCCCGGTGGTTTCCTCCAAGAACCACCGGGTTTTTCCCGGTCATCCAGTGGCGAGGGCTGACCGCGCTGTCGGATAACGATCTTCATTTCAAAATTGCTGTCATGGCCCTGGGCGGGATTTCTTCCGTCTTGGCGATCAGGCTGATATTTTTCTGAGGTGTTCCCTCAGTGGCGGTGGACCGCATCGATCACGGAACCGCGACTGCAGGCTGCATATCCCGCATTAAGGTCCTGCGAAAAGGGCATTCGTTAATGCTCTTCTCGGGCTGTATAAGTCAGTAGCTTCTTCCTCCTATTCGAAGAGGCTATCATGAACACATTGCATACGTGGTTTTCGCAACAGTCCCCTTTCCTCATCGGCTATTTTGCGACCGCGCTTGTCATCGGCGCTTACGTCCCTCAGATCTGGCGCCTCTTGAGAGAGCAATGCTCCGCCGGAATCAGCGAGCGCGCTTACGCAGTATGGATGTTGTCGTCAGCGCTCTTTCTCGGTCATTCGATCACCATAGGCGATCAGGTGTTCATGGCTACACAGCTCGTGAACATATTCGCGCTCGCAATTATCCTGGTGCTTGCACGGCGGTTCCGTAACCAGGTCTGCGCCGCGCATGCGCGCAAGCTTCGCGTTGTACAAGCGTAAGGAAACGCACAACGCCAAAACTCGCCGACACGGCGTTTGTCACTTCTGCGCCAGCATGATCGTTGAGACGGGCCATTTCCCGGGATGTCCAGCTACGGAAAGACGCAAACCGTGGGCTTCGTCCAAGTGTAATCCTTCGACGGTCCCCGCCTTGCCGTCCGTAAGCACGACTGCCTTGCCGATCAATTCTGACTCGGCTTTGTGATACTCCCGCAGGATAACGGCGGCATGCGTTTTAGCTCGAGGCATTGCAAGGCATCTCGTTTTTGGTGCAAACCAAACGAGGGGAATTAAGCTGCGTTCCTCATGAACGTCCAAATCAGTACCACGCCTCCGCACCCTACCGTGCAGACAATCGCCCGTCGGGAAAAATAGGAACCTCGCTCAGTTATGCCGGTTCTTCCCGCCGCATGCCCACCATCTATTTCGACATTCTCAGTGACACCGACACGATCATCGACGACGAGGGCGTCGAATTGCCGAATATCTGCGAGGCCCCACAGTTGGCTTTGGAATTGCTAGGTCAGGCGATTTTGGATGGATCGCGCCATGGTACTCCGGGCGTGACCAAGGTCGAATTGCGAGATCAGAACGGGCCTTTTCTGCGCGTGTCAGCCGCTGTCGTGATCGAGAAACTGTAGCGAGATGTCGGTGATCGCGCCCCTTAACGGACATTCATCAATGAGCGATTTTCTACGTCATTCTTCAGCCGATATGTCCGTCTTTCCGAGACGGGACGACCTGCTTAGTAGGACTGAGCAAACCTCGCCGGTCAACGACCGTCAATGGACTGATGGCTATCTGTTGCCGGTCGTATTCTTATGCGTCGCCGGTACGGCCTCGGTTGTGTGGATCGGCGCCATCGGATGGACCAGTTGGCGGCTGATCAACTGGGTGATTGCATAGCCGTCCAGCAACCATAGGCCGCGCCGCCACCCGGCGGCGTCACCTCGAATTGCTTGCAGCTCGGCCGCGAACGGCTCGTCTAGGAACGTTGGGCTTATTCCGCCATTGAAAACAGCAAAAGGAGGACATCATGGTCCGTGACCTTTTGCTCCTGCTCGCCGTTTCAATCGTGTTGAGCGCATTTATCTGGAGCGTCTTCGGAAATTCGCAAACAAGGTCTCGACATCCACGGGGTGAAGCATCACTCTCCTTGAATGCCGCTCCGCAGCCGGCGCCTGAGTTCAGTCCGTATATGAGGACAGAGCGCTGATAGGTCTGCCCTCTGCCCACTTCAGCACCGGCAGGCCGGACTTAAATCGCCGTCGCGCGCTCTCATGAGCCCAGCAGGTTGCGCACAGCGTCAGCGGTGGATGGGCGCCGGGGTAGGTCCTGACCTCGCCTCGGGAGTAGCGGCACTTGTTACTGTCGCAATCGGGATTTTTGTTCGGATTGTTCACCTTGGCCTCGGTCAGTCGCAATCTGCCTAAAGTGAGCGAATACGAGTGCGTGATCGGGTGACCGGCGAAACGGCCCCAGCGCGCTGTTGCCGGACAGTGCGCTGAGGCCAGTCACGACGGGCCACCCTTGTGGGGGGCTCGGGAAAACCCGGCAACCGGACGGTCGTTCCTAAGAGAGGGGCCACTTCCCGACGAGGCGCTCGGCCCACTGCGTCAGCTTCGCGCAGGTGCCGCGCGCTCGAAACGCTCTGCGCTCACGTCATGGCTTCGACGGCCCCGCCGCCCCGGGCTTGCCGAAGGCAACCCTGCGGCTCTAGAGGCGGGGTGCCGTAGTGGCACGTCCGCCCCGACCCATTTGAAACCAGAACCCGGCGTAATCCGTTAGGGTCGCGTCTCCACGGCCGCCTTGCCCAAGCTTCCGGCGCCGTTGGAGGGGACGGGTGCGCTCAAGGGCGTGCCCGTCTTATCAATCTGGTTTCGCTCTGTGCACCCGGCCCCGAAGACCATTCATGAAACGGAGGCGACCATATGGAGAATCTCGATCTCAAAGCGTGGGTCGATGGCTGGATGGAGAAAGTGAAGCAAGGCGCTGAAGTCCATCGCCAGCAAGGTCTGTCACCGGAGGATGCCGAAGCGCGCGACTATGCCCCCGCTGACGTCAAGATCCTCACCATCGCCCACGTCCCGGAATCCCTGCAACAGGCGTGGCTGCAACATCTGCGCGACTTCGACGTCGCGCATCCCGGCTGTCATTTCGAGGTGATGGTGGATGCGCCCGAGATGCCGCTGCCCGACATCATCAATATGCTGGCGATCAATCCGGGGCTGACCTTCACCAAACTGCTCGAACGCAAATGAGCTGGCCCGACCGGCGGTGCCATACCGAGCCCGGCTTGGGGCCTGAAATCAGCGGAGCTTCGCTCGCCGTTTTCCTTGTCTCCGACCTGCTTGCTCCCGTGAAGGCAGGTCGGCATTGAACCAGAGTGGTGGTTGCCTCGGAGCGGCGGTGGTGTCGGTGATGTTTCTGGGATCGCTCATCATCATCGCGCTGTGGTTCTTTTACTAGAACAGCACGATGAATCCGCCAACTGAGCCAAGGCTTACGTTCGCTTCTCGGCATTAATACGCAGGACATAGAGCGTGTTTCGGGACTCGTCCACGACTTCCATCCGCCATTCGCGGTGGGGTGTGAGCTTCTCGCCGAGGCCTTGGAGTATCTGCCCAGCCGTTACCGTGGCTTCAGACCAAGCGGCGTGCTCGTCAGGTAACTCATAGCCTTCGCGGTCGAGTTCGCGGCGTTTGTGGGTGACGTGGAAGAAATAGCGCGGCATCGTCAAAATCCTACAGAGCCGGCCGCGTTCCACAACAGCCAGTGCGAAGGGCCGCTGCGCGAAATCGGTCCTGATTGGATTTCTGCGGTCATCTCCAGTTTCCTTCGGATGCTGTCCTGCCCACAACGAATTCGCGGCGGACTGGCATCTAGGACGTTGATTTGGATCAACCATCCCGCGAATAAGCGAGACGCCTAGTGTATACAAGTGAACAGATGGAACAGGCGGTGGTGGGCATGCTCACTTCGGTGCGCCGGAGCTTATCTCGGCGCGCTCGCGGCCCCAGCGTCTCGGCATCTGTCCCAGCCTCCCGGACGCTTGGGGCCGTCGCGCGCTAATCATGTACGTGCCGCGAAACGGCGCTACAAAATGCTTGAGGTTGTCGGCGGTGAGGACGCACGATGCGCGACCTGCTCAGTCCGCATGAGAAGCGATTATTGAGGCGCTTGGCTGCCGGACGCGGAGATCGCGGTGCGAGTGGGCGGTACTGCCAAGTAAATCTCAGAGCAGAAAGCCCGGCTGCTTGCGCGATTGCAGATCAATTCGCCCGACGAGATCGCCGATGCAGCAAAGCGGTGGGCGAAGTGGCCGGGCTATCGAGGCATCACGTAGAATCTCGCCCGCGAAACCAAGCGCACGTCTCTTGTAGGAACGGTCGGCGCACACCAGACGATTCATTGGGCTAGGATCAAAGATTATCTGCGCCGCTGCCACTGGTCCAGGGTTAACGAATGGTTAAGCCGGATCTGGGAGGTTGCAATGGGGGTGACCTAAAAAGAGGTCCACCATGTTGAGGCTGAAGGAAGCTGCCCCGGTATCTCGCGATTTGAACATCGGCCAGATCGACACCGCCGAGTTGCTGCTGCACCGCGTGTACGCCTTTGGAGCGGCCGAGGGACATGCCTCCGGCGAGTCAGTGGGGCAAGACGCTGCGGGCTGGGAACGGGCAGAAATGGCTCTCCTACAGGCGGAGATTGACACCCAGCGCCAAATTATCAAGCTGCTCCGCAACGAATTGTCAGACCGGAAGAAGGAACGGGACGCTTGGCGCAGTCGGGCTACCAGGCTGTGTCGATCAGTTTCGACTGACCTCACGGCCACCCCGCGCCCCGGATCGTTTGCGGCATCTCTCCACCAACGTCGAATACATTTCCGGCAGCATTGACTCAAACAATTGCCGCAGGGACCGCACCTCGCCGATAATAAGGGGTGCCCCTGCGTCATTGCACTAGAGGTGCAGTGAGTCTGACGACCAGAACCTTCGCCTCAAATGGCATACGTGATTGCGACCTTCCGGCGTGGCTGTTGGCTGCGGTTGATTGGTGGCAAAGCCGTCTTTTGGCAACGACGATCGCGGGAGCCGCTCTCGGCTATTCTGCGGCCTTATGCATTGGATTTCCCTTCATCGACCCGTTTGCCGTGATGATGGCAGGGCTGGTTGCAGCACTACCAGCTGCGGTGTCTTTTTGGCTGTCGAAATATGAACGAGGTTAGGATGAGCGCCTATCCGGAAAGACAACCAGCATGTTCCCTGAAACAGCGCGCATGTTTTCGAAGAAAATTCCGCAACGTGAACCGCAATACTCCGATTGAGCAAAGAATTTCTCCTTGGACCCAAAAGCTGACCTCTCCTCCTTATGAGTACACGCCCTTCTGTAATGGGCCGATGATGTCAAGCCTCCCGAGTGAACGTCACGCCGCCGAGCTCATGCTTCTGTTCGTGGTCGACGCCTGGCCGCCACATCATGCTGTCAGAGGGAGCGGTGAGCCTATCTAGATACGCGTGGTTCGTCGGACGACGGCCACTGGGCGTGTAACGGCTTCACCGCATCCACCATCCCGGCGACGGGACTTCGGGCACCGGGCTTCAGTTCATCCCGGTTGCGTTCTTGATCTCCTCCACGTCTTCTATGCTGCGATTGAGCCCGCTTCGGCCCATCGGTAGGTCGTGCCATCGACCCAGATCCGATGCAGGATCACTGCGACCTTGCGTGCCAAGGCGACCTTTGCGCGCTTCGAGCCTCTCCGCTTGGCGACGTCCATCCCCCAGCGCTTGAGTTTTGAGAATCGCGTGATGCGCGATAGCAGAACGTTGGCGGCCTCATACAACACCGTACGCACTATCTCGTCGCCGGCCAGCGTGATCCCGCCCGTGACGTCCTTTTCTCCCGATTGGTATTTCTTTGGCGTGAGCCCGAACAGCGCGCCTGCCGCCTTCGATTTTACAATGCGATGAGGATCATCAATCGCCGATTTGTAGGTAATCGCCACTAGGGGACCAACACCTGGCACTGTCATGAGCCGGCGACAGACCGCATCGTCACGCACCGTTGCCAGCACAGCTTTGTGTAGCCTTCCGTACTCTGCCTTCAAGGCCGATCGTGCCGAAAGCATCGCTATGGCAATGCGTTCCAATGTCGCCTGACCCGCAACCAACTCTCGGATCCGCGCTTCGAAATTCTTCCGCGTCACCGGGCCAACCTTCAGCCCAAAGCCACGCAAAATCCCGCGGATACTTAACTCCACATCGATAAGTCGCCCAAGAAGCTGCTTGCGCGCAACCAGCAGCGCTCGGATCTCTTGAGCCCCTATCGACTTTGCGTGCACCGCGCGGAACCATCCCATCCGGATCAACTGGGCAATTCCGCGTGCATCCTTGCGATCCGTCTTCACTGTCATCGCCGACAATGCTGGCTTCACATGCCGTGTTTCCAGCAGAACCGTCTCGAATCCTGCTCTTTGCAGCCCCGCATGCAGCCATTGCGACAGTGGCCCAGCCTCCAGCCCGATCCGATTCACTGCAAAGCCAAGCGTCTCGAAAAATTCGACTAAGGCGTCGGGTTCGCTTGCGACCTTCGCCTCCTTCAGGATCTTACCCTGGGAATCCACAACGCATACGCTCGACAGTTCCAACGACACGTCAATTCCGGCATAATTCTCCACGGCTGTCCTCCGTCTCCAGATGCTTGGGGCCGACTCAAGTCGTGACCCCGTTTCATCATCTATCGGGGGACAGCCACCATCATGACCCCTTGCTCTGGAGCCGGGCCCATACCGCATCTAGACATCGCCATCCTCCAGCGCTTCTAATCCCCGCTCCTCCAGCCACCGCTTCGACTTGAGCCGCAGCTCCATCGGCAGCGACCGCACAGCGGTGATGCACTTGTGCATCGTGTTCTCGGCCGCAGCTCGTCGTGAAAAACGACGCCCTTGCGGGTTGCCCATTGCTTGAAGCGCTCGACAGTAGGATAGCGTTGCAACACCCGATTGTAGCGCGCGACGTCATCGGTGCCTGACGCATCGATCATTTTCTTTCGACCACGTCGTGAATTTCGTCCCAATCCGTTTTCATCTGTTGGGCGACTTCATCGATCAAAGCGAAGGCCTGCTCGCGTGTGGTTGCGATCTTGTCGATGTTCTCGGTGATATGCGATCTACACACCCCGATGATCGTGCAACGCTCACTCCCATCGTCGGCACCCCAGCCAACATGGTTGAGCAGTTCGTTAACCGCGTCGAGAGCGGTGACTTTGAGGGCGGTGTAATCGGACATGAACCTTGGTTGGGTCAAGTTTGATCGCTCCCTTTGAGAAGTTCCTGCGCCCTGGCGAACGCTGTTTCCTTCGAAAGGTTGCCATCCATTGCGCGCCAGCTTGCGTTCTCTGCGCAATCTCGGCCACAACGCCGCCGAACAGTACCATGCCAGTTGTAAAATGATCTGGGCCAGAATTTCAATGATCACCGCTTGGTCCCCAATGGGGTGAGATCTCCAGCGCCCGGCACAGACCTACACCGTCAGCCATGTAGATCAACTGGTGCAAGCTCGATTGTATGGATCGCAACCCGACAAATGCTCATGTCGTTCGCCAATGGCGAACACGTCATCGCCATCGACGAATACCGCGGACGTCTCTGCCATGTTTCCACGAACATTTCCCGTGAAGCCGCGGAATTCAAACTCCCGGAAGGGGAGCTTTCGACATCAGTTAATAACTGACGCTCCTCCTCAGCAGAGAGAAACTCCGTCTCATACTTCATACCCTCCGGAAGGAGACCGCCTCCGAAGAGATCGAGTGTCGCGTTACTTGTCGGCACTCGGCTTTTTCCGCTCCGGCGCTGTGAGGGCCTTATGGTCACCCCCGGTCACCCTGCCCCGCCTTCACTTATGTCCTGGCGATCTTGAGGCGATCCTGAGACAGCGAACGGCTCTCGTCATCGCTTTCCCTGATGCGGCCTTTCGCATCGCAACGGATGTAGCGCTTGTCCCCGCGCGGCTCGATCAGCTCACGCTTCGCCGCTGACCGCCATTTCGGAGTTCGCTTCATGTGGCCCCCCGATTTCATTTATGCGTGTCCCAACTATCCGCAAAGGCGCATGGTTCCGTTTCGGGCGCATCCGCCTGCTGTGCGGGCGACCGGGCTCTAGCGCGTCCCTTGTAGTCCCGCACCCGGGTCTTCGTCCCGGCCATGCGTTAAAGATCCCTGGCGCGTAAAGGTTCTGCCGCCCCCTTCAGCCGCAAAGGGCAAGCTCGCACGAGCGCGCTGCGTCACCGCACCCTTGACCGCCTTCCCCCGCTCATTGCCGCGTGGCTAGCCGGGTTGCTGGTCGCAACCCTTTTCAGGACAGGAACCAAGGCCGGGTCGCTCCGTTGGAGCTCACTTTCGAGGACGGCGCCGATGTCAAAGAACGATAAGCTCCGCTATGGGGCACCCGGAGAGAACGCGGTTCATATCTGCGTCGATATGCAGAGGATGTTCGCGGAAAGCACGGCATGGAAGATGCCGTGGCTGCCGCGCGTCCTGCCCAATATTGTTGCGGTGACGGCGGCCCATCCCACGCGTTTCATCCCGGCGCAGAAGCCCGGCCAGGGCGCCGGCATGTGGCGGCGTTATTACGAGCGCTGGGGATCGATGACCATCGAGGAGCTTGGCCGGGAGATGATCGGCCTCGTCCAGGACCTTGCGCAGTTCGTTCCACCCGCACGCGTCTTCGACAAGCATGTCTACTCGCCGTGGACGGGAAGCGATCTTCACGAGCAGCTGCGCGCGGCGCGCGTCGTTACGATCATCGTCACCGGCGGCGAGACCGATGTCTGCGTGCTGGCGACCGTACTCGGCGCAGTAGACTGGGGTTACCGCGTCATTCTTGTCACCGACGCCCTGTGCAGCTCGGCTGACGAAACGCATGATTCCATGATGAACATCTACATGAACCGCTTCGGGCAGCAGGTTGAGTGCGTAACGACCGAAACCCTTCTCGGCTAGCGGCCGGGCGGCGCCAGAGGAAGGCTAGTCATGAACAACTGTTACCTCGTGCAGATTCTCCTCCCAAAGGAGCGAGGCAATGGCGAGCCGGTTTCGCAGCGCTGGTTCGAGGAATTCCTTGAAGAACTGACGGACCGTTCGGCGGCGCGACCAGCTTCATCCGAGCACTCGGGGCGGCCCTTGTTTTGAGCAGGTCAGCATGAGCCTTGAAGTATTAAGGACGGTGGCAGCCGCCATGACGATTATCGCCGCCACCATGGTGGCGGCAAACTGGAATGCGCGCATTACCGTCTGCGGGTTCGCTCTCTTTATTGCCTCATCGGCCGGCAACCATATTCGCCTTCAATCGTTTCGCGTCGGCCTCGGCACCTCCTCAGCTAACAATGGAGGGCGCCTGACAGAGTTCCTTTGTCCGGCTTCGGCAACGCGACTACGGAGATATCGCGACTTGCAGGGAAGGAAGGCGTTAAAGGCAAAATGGGACTATTAACGGCGTTCAGCGCGACGCATGCGCGACGCGATTATTTCAATTGGGCTCTGGAGGAGTTCGACGACCACGCCGCCTTGGCCGGTGGGCGCAACGATCGATTAGGATTTTTCGGCAATATTCGCCTGATTTTTTGCATGGAGATGCGATTGTCACGAGCCATGGAGATGATCGTCGCGGGCTACGTGAAGGTGAACAACCGACGCGCATTGGCGGATTTGCTGGGGCAGCGCAGCAAAGTACTCGCTCAGTTGCAAGCCGTGTCGGGCATCAATCCTCAGAACGCCGTCCAAGCGATCCAAGAAGAACTGGAGTTGATCGAAGCCGGCCTCGAAAAGCTCAAGCCGTTTTCGGGCTCGTTGCCTGAGAATGAGAGGAGCTAGCGATGCGCGTTAATAAAATCACACGGAACAAAATCGGCCGGGTAACGGAGCCGGGTCGATATAAGTGCTTTTTCGGATATGTGACCGTCACCTCAGAGGACATTCAGGTGTGGACGCGCTACCCCCATGCGACGTCACTTTGATCGCGCGGCCGACGATTGGGCAATCGGTCGCTGAAGACTACCATCTTGGCGCCTTTGACATCGGCAAAGGCCCGCTGTGCGACGCGGCCTGAGGACTGAAGCATTGCAGCCCCATAGGAACTTTGCCACGCAGGCCTCAGTTGGTTAGCGTGTGCCGGTCGGCGGCCGTTTGCCAACTCAGGAGATGAAGGTGGCAAAAGCTCTAATTTCAAAGCCGGACCTCGAACGCATTGCGCTTCAGGACATTCGTAGTTTCCCCGGCTCCGAACATATCGTTTCAGTAGAAGTCGAATACGAGGCCCATCAAGCACAGGGCATCAACTCGCAATTGTGTGTCATAGCGAACGACGGAGGCGATCTCGACCGCATTCAATATGCCGCCAAGGTCACAAGCGATCGGTTGAAGCGCCGATACGATCTTCGGGTGGCCTCCTAGCAGAACGATCGGCCCTGGCGTCCACTTAGAAATCGGCTTGCAAAAAACCGCCCCCGCAACAGTCCTCGAAGCGCAACTTCCACTTCTTCGATGATCCTCGGCGTCGGCAGGTCGGCCCGATCGGCTATATTGCATGCCGGCGCCGCGCTGGCATGCTGCCGCGCGACAGCGGCCCCTGTTCCAGATTTAACTTTCCGCGGCGACATCAAGCTTAATCCGCGTCTTCGATTGCACCGGAGCTACGGAGCGCTAGCCTCTCCGCACCGGACATTGCCCGTCCGGGTTCACCATGGCGGGGTCGTCGCGCCAAGATACTCGGCGCGGCGATTTCGTTTCACCGTCGATAACGCGGGCTTCGTTGTGACGAATGAACTGGACGATGATCCGCTTGACCTCATCGAGCTGCGACGACAGATCACGGCTTTGCGCTCGCAGCATTCCGACAATCTTCCGGTCACAGCGATATTGAACAGTTTCCTTGTGAAAATTGCTTTCCTCTCAGAGCCAAAAGATACGGCGCACGCTCGGTATCGTCAGTCCGAATTCGCTCGGATGCTACGGACTGTTAAGGAAATGGTCTCACGGAGCCGATCAACGAAGCCGTCCGACGTCGTTAAGCGACCCAAGTAATACAAACGTACGAAGATTCTTGCGCTCGCTGACGCTGTGCCGATGCTCGATGCAGTCGTGAAGGCATCCTCGCTTCGTATCGAGGCCTTCGCCACGAGGGGCCGTCGCCACAAGCGGTCGGCGCGCGCGTGACCAGCCTAATAAGCAGGCCGCACTACTCGGAGCCGGGACATTCTCGGAGAGAACCTGTGGGCAAGCGCGAGCACTGCAGCTTCGTCGGTTTCAAGCGCGATCTTCTGGGCAAGCATCACATCGCCAGCCGCCAGAGTAGTACGGTCGGGAACGAAACACCAACCGATCACGGGCAACCCAGATGCGTCGACCTCTACAACATTGCTCATGGTGCCATAGTGGACTCGATATCGTCTGCCGGTGTGACAACCTGTGACTTCGAAATAATCATTGGCGTCAAACTGCGCACACTGATCCGGAGACAACCATTCGCGGAGAAGACGACGCGCACGGGCCTCCGGCCCGTTTTGCTGGATGAAGCTCTGATAGAAAGTGCGCACAATGCGCAAACGCGTTCTATCGACGCCTCTTCGTCTGAACAAAAACATTTTGCCGCCGCGAACAGTCTCTAGCCGCCGACCAGGCGGGGGTAGAACAGCGTCTCGTCCGCAGTCGGGTCAAACATCCGTGCGACCTTTAGATCGCCGGCCGCCGTCCGAGTGGCAGCGGTGAATCCTTTGCCCGTCAGCTTCTTGAAGCGCTGCTCAGCCTGGGCCAGCCCCTTCGGGTCTTGTTCAAAAAAATGCCTGCTGTCGCCTGTGTGATCCAATACGATCTGGGTAGCCATGGAATGGAACTCCGCAATCTGTACCCCTAACGTGGAGAAGCTTGTCAACCGGGCTATGTTCCTAATCTCTGACCGCGCCTAGCCAGCGCGCCAAGGGCCGCGCGGAGACTACGGGCGCGGGAAGGCGGCGGGCAAGGCTACGCGGGAAGGTTGCGAAAAGTCCAAAGTCCGGACACTTCGACGCGTTCATTGACGCGACGGATGCAATTGACGGGACGGATGCAAGGTCGAAAGCGTTGGCACCGGTTTTGAGATAGCGGACGATGTCTTCCGTAGACCAATCCCCGATGCCCGTACGAGAATCCGCGGTGTCAGATCTCGCGCAAACCAATCCTGCAACAATGCCCCCTGCAGGGCTTCTCCACCCCGTTCACCACCCGTGAGACTCTTAGGCGTATAACAGGTACCGCAATGGCAAGTCCTTCGACCAGATAGGCCCCCCGGTTCCACACATTCGACTTTGCCGGATCGGAACAGCCGGGTTTGAAATTGATCAAATCCCAGGCGGATGTTGCTGGCCGGCGGACATTGAACGGAAACACAAGCTGGTTGGTCCGAACCTCGTTGTGCACCGGTTCGAGGGTGCGCAGAAAGGCCCAGATGGCCGAGAGGTCCTCGCGGGTGACCTTCGTATAGGCAGGATACGGCATTGCCGAATACAGGCGAACCCCATCCCTGCCGATCCCCTCGTGCATCGCTCGCCAAAGATCCGATTCGGTCCAGTCACCGATCCCGGTCCCAACATCGGGAGTAATAATTGGACCGACCACCTTCCCGAAAGGCGTCTCCAGCGCAGCGCCGCCAGCAAAAGGCTTACCACCCGGCGCTGTGTGGCAGCCGACGCAATCGCCGAGCACCGCTAGATACCACCCCCGCTCGATCTTCTCGAACCCCTGGTTGTCTTCCGCCGCGCGCGCCGCAGCTAGGCCGATCCGCCGCGAGCGCAAGTGTCATCAGATTGCGCATTCTTATGCCGATACTTCAGCGGTGCTGGCTGTCAAATCTGCACGAGTGGGCCGGGACTCTTCAGGTAGCGGTTTACGATCGCGTCTGCCACCCAATAGGCCAGCGCGGCCACAGTATCCGTGGGATTATACCCGGGGTTCTGCGGGAAGGCCGTGGCACCCATGACGAACAGGTTGGCGACGTCCCAGCTCTCCTGCTGTGGCGAGCAACGTCAAGGGCGCTGTCATAACAAATGCTGGACACTTCATCATGGAGGAGCAACCTCAACAGGCCATTTTTTATCCAGGGCAAGTAAGGCAACGAGCCGTGATGCGCGATCCTGATGCGATGCGACTCCAATCTCCGGATTGAGTGCGATTCCGAAAGACTTCCGACGAGGGTCGACTATAATCGGGGTGCTGTCTTTTGGAATGCCAATTCAACACTAGCGCGGGTCAGCTTGAAGGCAGCGCCGGTGGGTTCACAGCGTTCGCCAGATGCGATCGCGTTCGTGAATGAGTGTTGCCGTACCGTCGGAAGCTTCCGGCATCGCGCACTCGCATGAGGACAAGCGTCATGCCTCTTGCTCTCTATGCTCTTGCCGTTGCAACCTTTGCTATCGGCACCACGGAATTCGTCGTTGTGGGTCTTATTCCGGGGATCGCGGCCGATCTGAGCGTGTCACTCCCGAGTGCCGGGCTCCTGGTCAGCCTTTATGCCCTGTCGATCACGCTTGGTACGCCGATTTTCTCCGCATTGACGGGCTCGCTTGCGCGGCGCGAGCTGGCAATTGCACTCATGGTGGTGTTCACGGCTTGCAATCTGTCTGCGGCACTTGCTCCTGGCTACGGCACGTTGCTCTTGTCGCGCATCGTGATGGCGGTCGCTCACGGCGTCTTCTTCGGTGTCGGAGCGGCGTGTGCCACCTCCCTGGTGTCAAGGTCACGATCCGGTGGCGCCATTGCCGTGATGATGGGAGGATTGACGATTGCGATGGTCATCGGCGTGCCACTGGGGTCTTGGATCGGTCAATTATTCAACTGGCGGACGCCCTTTTTCGTCGTCGCCGGCATGGGCACCGTAGCCGTGATCGGTCTGATGTGGCTGTTGCCGCACGAGATCCACTATCAGCCCCCCGCGCCGTTCCTCACGCAATTGAGCCTCCTCGGCAATCGGCGGCTCGCAACCATGTACCTGCTGACGGCAATCGGATTCGGCAGCACGTTTGTGGTCTTCACCTTCCTGTCGCCGTTGCTGACCAATGTCACTGGCGTGCGGAAGGAGACAGTCAACATCGCGCTGCTGCTCTTTGGCGCAGCGACGGTTGTTGGAAATCTTTCGGGTGGCATGCTCAGCGACGCTCTCGGCACCCGCAAGGCGATGTTGCTGCTGCTGTGCGGGCTGATTGTCTCCTTTGCCCTGATTCCGGTGGCCGTCCACAACGAGGCCGCCATCTTCGCGGCAATCACCGTGTGGGGCGTGTTTGCATTCGCCATCCCGCCTGTCATGCAAGCTGGCGTCGTCGCCACGGCTGAGCAGGTCGCGCCCAATGCGCTCGCAACGGCGTCAGGTCTCAACATCGCAGCCTTCAATCTCGGGATCTCGAGCGGGTCCTTCCTGGGGGGACTGCTATTGAGGGACGCAGGCCTGCTGGCTACGCCCTACGCATCAATCGCGATGGCGGCCGGCGCATTGCTGATCGCGGCGTTCGCGCTCCATCCGCAACCGGCAATCACCAATGCGAAAGCCAAGTAGTTCGCGCTCTGAGCAAATCCAGCAACGAGGTTCGACAATGCAGAAATCCGGCAGCGGCCCGGTCGAGTTGGCGCACAAGCGCGCCAAGACCAATGGTGTCACGCTTCACTACGTCACGGCGGGCCACGGCCCGGTTGTGCTTTGCATGCATGGCTGGCCGCAGAACCACCGCGAGTTCCTTCCGATCATCGAGCGGCTTGGTGACAGATATTCGTTCATCGCGCCGGATCTTCGCGGCTACGGTGACAGCGACAAGCCGAATGAGGGCTATGAGCCGAAGACCATCGCCGAAGATATGATCGGGCTCTTGAATGCGGAGAACGTGAAGCGATTTCACATTCTCAGTCACGATCTGGGCGGCCCGCCGTCCGTGGCATTGGCGTATCTGGCCTCAGACCGAGCCTTGTCGCTCGCCACGATCGAAACCCCGTTCTTCGGACTAAGCCACCCCGGATACGTGGATCCGCGTGTGCCCTACTGGCACCTCGGCATGCACATGAACATGGATATCACGAGGTTCCTGATTGAGGGACGCGAAGAGCAGTATCTGCGGCATTTCTTCCGCGACTTCGCCTACAACCCGAATGCGGTGTCCGAGGACGAAGTCCGGTTCTACGTCATGCAGATGCGGCAGCCGGGCAATCTTCGCGCGAGTCTCAATCACTATGGCTACATTCCGCAGATGGCCGAACAGACGAAGGAGTTGACCCGCAGCAAGCTTACCGTGCCGATGCTGTCGTGGGGTGGCCGGCGATCGTTCGGCGATCACTGCTTCGAATGCGCCAAGGCGATCGCCAACAGCGTGCAGGGCGGCGTCATCGAACAGTGCGGACACTGGGTCTTCGAGGAGAATCCGGAGTTTGTCGTCAGCCAGTTAAAGGAGTTCTGGCCGAAATATGATGGCTGATCGCCATGAACAGCAGCCAGACAATCGGTGCATCCATGGCCGACCTGTCGGCGGGCGGCCAGGCGTTCAGGATAAAGAGCATAGACCATACTGGATTCACGGTCTCGTCGCTGGACGAGTCGCTGAGATTCTGGGTCGATGTGATGGGCTTCCGTCACCTCTACACCTGGACGTTCGAAACCGGACCGTTCATTGAGCAGCTGGTCGGTGTGCCGGGCGCGGCAACGCGGCTCGCGATGGTCGAGGGACCGGGCCACAGCATCGAGTTGCTAGAATATACCTCGCCCCCTGACCGGCCTACCTATAGGCCGAGATCGTCGGACGTCGGCTCCGTCCATTTGGCCTTTTACGTCGAGAACATCGATGCGCTCCTTGCACGGATCGCAAGCTTTGGATGGCGGCCGGTGGGCGAGGTCCAGACCGTTGAGGCCGGCGAACGGAAGGGACTTCGCCTGATCTACGTGAGAGGACCCGACGGGGTCACGCTCGAATTTCTTCAGCTTCCAGATGACGCGCCAAAATAGGAAGACGAAAGCCCGACATGCCGGAAGAGGATGAGCAACAGCACGAGTCCACATCTCGCTTCAACCAGAGTAGAAAGGATAAGTAATGAAGATCTCGCAATTCATGGCCAGCGTGGCGATTGCACTGGCTGCGACGGCCGCGTCAGCTGAGAACGCCGGCGTCAAGCTTCCCGATTACGCAAAGACACCAGCGGAGCTATCGGCTACGCCGGCGACCGGCGGTGCGGGTGGATCCGGCAATGCCAAGGTCGAGGTGGTCACTATCCTGGGCGATGCCTCCAAACCGGGGATCTACACCCAGCTACTCAAGGTCGGTCCAGGAGCGCAAATCCCGGCGCACCATCATGCCGGAGATCGTGTCGGAACCGTGCTTCAGGGCACCTGGCACTTCGGCTATGGCTCTGAATTTGATAAGACCAAGCTAAAGACGTTGCCCGTCGGCTCGGTCTATACCGAGCCCGCGAACGAGCCGCATTTCGCGATGACCGGCAATGAGCCCGTGATCGTCATGCTCACGGGTACCGGGCCAACCGATACAGTATACGAAAAGCCGGCCGACGATCCGACGCGAAAACCCTGAGGTCTCTCTGCAAGGCTGGAGATGCCAAGCCAAGTGCACGGGGCTAGGCATGATCAGAGTGGGCGGCGACGTCGAGCGTCGCCCAGGGAGGATGTGACCACAGAGCGGCGGCGCGTAATCGCCGAGACTCATTGATAGTGGCGAAGTGAATACATGCGTAGGTGCAGTCCTGCCTCTCAGCGATACGCGAGACGCGCACATGATGTTAGAGGGCCGACGAGCCCCGCCTGGAAGGTGGTTCTCAACATGGACACCGCGCACGAAATCAAGGCGACCGGTCATGATCGGCCGCCCTCTACCGGGCCTACATCAAGGTGGTGCCTTTGGACGGTGTCAACCGTCGGTGTGAACGTCCACCGGTACATGTCAGGAACTGGTCAGCAGGGGTGCATCTATTTGACAGGCTCTGCCGCCGAGAGCGGGCGTTGCAACGGCTTTAGCGTTGTTCAGCTCAGTGCTAAAAGGCGACATTTAAGAGCTGAACTGAGTGGGTTGTTTGTCAGACATGGCGGCAACGACCAACAGGTGCGGATAGTCTACGCCAAGTGCACGCTAGCCGGCGATAACCTCCTTCTCGAGCATCCAATGGTTGGATTCATACGAGCGCCCTGCGACGCCGGTGTTATCAAGACGACACCGGCTTTTGGTGCAGCCTTATCACAGAGACGCAAGTGGTTGACGCTGATCGCCACGATAATCGGGTCTAGCATGGCGTTGCTCGACGGCTCAGTAGTGAACGTCGCGTTACCGGCAATCCAGCAGGCGCTGCATGCTGATGCGACCGCGACGCAGTGGATTGTCAACGCCTACCTGCTCTTGCTCGGCGCGTTTGTGCTTATCGGTGGCTCGGCGGCAGATCTTTATGGCCGACGTCGAGTTTTTGTTCTGGGCGTTGCGGTATTCATCGTCGCCTCGATCGCATGCGGGCTCTCACCGAACAATGTGGTGCTTGTCGTCAGCCGCGCCGTTCAAGGTTTGGGGGCCGCACTGTTGGTGCCGGCTAGCTTGGCGATGCTAGGGGCAACCTTCGGCGAGCAAGAGCGGAGTCAGGCAATCGGGATATGGGCGGGCGCAGCAGCATTGATGATGGCAGCGGGTCCGTTGTTGGGAGGCTGGTTGGTCGATCAGGTATCCTGGCGGGCGATCTTCCTCCTCAATGTCCCGCTCGCCATTGCCGCAGCTGGGCTTGCGCTTCGTTTCGGCTGCGAAAGCAAAGATCCCAGGGCGAACCAGCTCGACTGGGGCGGTGCCGCCTCTGTGGCGCTTGGCCTTGCTGCGATTACATGGGGTTTGAGCGCCATCCCAGCGGCGGGATTTCAGCACAAAACAGTGCTGGCCGCCCTGGGAGTAGGAAGCGCTTTCCTAACATCATTCGTCGCAATCGAAGCTCATCTCCAAAAGCAGGCGATGATGCCGTTGTCGCTCTATCGATCACGCAATTTTGCAGCAACGAATGTATTGACGCTGTTGCTCTACTTCGCGCTCGGAGGCGCGCTCTTTTATCTGCCGTTCGGCTTGATCCGCCTTGGTAGCTACTCGGCGACACAAGCCGGCGCGGCGTTGCTGCCTTCTGCCCTGATAATGGGATTCGGGTCATTGTTCGCTGGAGCGATTGCTGACCGTTTGGGAGCGCGCCTACTGCTGACTGTTGGGCCCGTCGTTGCGTCCTGCGGGCTAGCGATGCTCGCGTTTATCGATCTCAGGCAACAATCTTACTGGGTCGGCGTTTTTCCGTCGATGCTCTTGCTGGGCGCGGGGATGGCAATCACGGTTCCGCCGCTGACGTCAACCGTGATGGGCGCCGCCGGTAAAGCCCACGCCGGCATTGCGTCGGGCGTTAACAACGCGGTCGCTCGGGTAGCTGGATTGCTTGCGATTGCCGCGCTCGGGGCGGTGTTCTTTGATGATTTTTCGCATCATCTTGCCGGAACGACGAATGCGCAAGCCATCGAAGCGTTAAACGTCGTGATGTCAGGGCAGCCCGGCGCTAGCACGGAAGCGATTGCTGCATTCGAGCGCGCGCTACATGCGACAATGCTGGTGCCCGCGAGTTGTGCCGCACTGGCCGGTCTCGCTGGCTGGGTGTGGATCGAGCCGGACAGCGTACGTGCAAGCAACTAAGATGCTGTTGGCGACCAGCTGACTGACCTACACAACCGGGCGCAGGATCTTTCCATGAGCGAAAATCTAGTTCGCTAAATCCCCTTCAACAGACTTTGACGGAGCATGCGGCACATGCGGATGGGGCAGAAAGTCGAGATGGCGTGCAAGTTATTCAAAGCACCTGGTCGGCGCGCGCAATCAACTTTCCGACAGTTCAGAGCTCATCGATTTCGCGTCTCAAGTTGAAGATCAGCTGTGGGATGTTGGTTAGCTTTGGTCTCTCAGGAGGTTGTCCATACTCTTACTACCCCTCATATTCTGAATTGCAGCTGCGCGAATTTTCGGGGGCGGCCGGTTGCCACGGGCGGATTGTGGAAGAAAACCGACCCGCCCCACGGCCATAGGGCCAACGAGCCATCACATGGAGGCGCTCCGACGCCGGTACCGTGTTGTGCAGTTCGGTGTCAGAGGCAAACGCAACAGCCAGATCGAGGACATTGTCCTCGTCCAAGTCCGGAGTGACTCCTGCCGCATCAGGAAGGAGAAGGCTTCTGCAATTCGTCTAGCGACCGGCCATATAATTCAGACGGCCTCGTTAGAGTCGCGCTTTTTCAATACCGAAAAGCGAGACTCGACTGACGCCTGGCTCCGGCCGAGTGCAGCTGCAATGTCTTTGAATGACGCCCCGTTTGCCTTCATCTGTAAAAGCTGTTCTTCGTCCTCTGCGGACCAAATTGTCGAAGTTTTAGAAGCCCCGGTACGGACCATTTCCCCCACCACTTCTTTAGATTGTCCAAGTGGACGCTGTGAGGCAAATTATGGCAGCCATTCGTCCTCCTACAACCGCTTGTAAGTTGGACGATCGTTTACCGCTCGCTGCGATTAGTATTCAGTGTCTTGCTGATAGCCTGTGTTCACTAGTGGACCGAAGCTGGGTGAAAAGTAAGGCCGCATCAATGGGCGGCCGCCCCTAAGCAGCATCCCTCTCGCCTCCTGCCTTGCCGGCAAGCGGTCTATTCGGCGCTAAGCCGATTGGGCTGCGGTGGAGGGGTGTCCGTTTTTTCAAAGCCGATAATCTCTTGCGGGCCGCACCTGCGGACGCGACGCCGCAGGTTTTCTGTTTGTGTCACCGGGCTAAAATAAGCCGCATATCTGCGGCGTCGCGCGTCTGACTGTGGGGCCGGTAGGCAAGGGGGTGGGCTGGCAACTTCGGAATGGCCCCCTACCCTAACCACGGCACCAAGTCGCCGCGACCTGCCTCGATCAGCACA
>NZ_JBVVPO010000083.1:0-32787 GCF_055811795.1 Bradyrhizobium sp. MI1.7 | reverse complement strand
TGGCTCGCTTCATCTGTCCGTCCTTCAGAAGGCCGGACTCTAACTTCAACTGGAGGAAATCGGCAGGGGCAGGTCAACCTCAGGTGCCTGATCTAGAATCTCTATCGCGCCCAGAAGTGAGGTTCGCATTTCCGGAGTGAGTGATTGAAAGGAGAGGAATGCCGCCTTCAAGGTGTGGTTCGTTGACGCTGCTGCAGCTGCGCTCAACAGTAGCTCGACTTTCTCGACGTCCCGATTGCCGTCCGCGCGCAAGTATGACGCCGCCGATGCATCCGGCGCGTGGCCTGTTGTGAGTAATACGAAACGAGTGCGGCTGGGTAATGAAGGGTTTTCTTTTGCGGCCTCGGCCCAAACTCTCAGCGTCTTCCAAAGATCGGGGCTCGAATCTGTCAGATCACCAACTTTGTTTATATGGTGCTTCGTTTGAAGGAGTTCTAGCGGAGTACCTGCTGTCTCAAACGAGACATCGTCGAACCGTTCGATCGCAACGTCGATGCTAGAGTCGCCATAAGCGATGCGCAGGCTTTCAAATAGAGCGAGCCGGGCCTGGTAATAATATCCGGCTGCAGAACTCGCTGCCGTGAATGCGCGGTGGCCCTCGTTCACAAAAATGACCTTTCAGAAATGCTCTACACTGTATACGTGCATAGATGCCTGCATACTCTCACAGCTGTGGTCAAGCACAGACTGTGAGCCGTTAAAAGTTATGCAAGAAACTTGGGAGTTTTTGACAACCTAAGGCGTCACGAATGCCGATCAGTATAGCGTCGGTTTGAAATTAGGGCGATGCAGCAATTGCAATTTGGTGCGGGCGGCCGGAATTGAACCGGCACGAACCTTGCGGTCCTACGGATTTTCATCCCACTTCGGCTTTCGCCGCCGTCGTAAGGCGTTTGTGGTCTGGACTATCCCTTCACCTTGGCGCGTGACCGCTGTAGGTGCTGCCCGTCTAGTCTCTACACCTTCCCCCGGGTAGGGGCTTGGCTCGGGATTGCCATTTCACAGGTTTCCCCGAATTTGAGCAGTTCTGCGTCTGCGGTTTCCCGCAGAGCACTCAATCGTCTAAGTCCGTTGCGTCTACCAGTTTCGCCACGCCCGCACTGCCTCCATCTATAGCGAAGGGATCGGAGTCGGAAAAGCGGTTTATTCACATGATATTGTTATGGTTTTCTGCTTCGCGGTGATCTAGGGCGAGGCGCAGGTTCGTCGTCCTCAGCGTGGCGCGGGCGTTTTTGCTTGCGGACGTTAATCGCGGTGGTGTCGAGCGTATTCACCAGATGGGCGGCGTAATACTTCTCGATCATCTCGACGCTAGTCCGGCAGTTCTTTGCGATCTGGTACACGTCAGCGCCTTCCATCAACCGCAGGCAGATATACGTGTGCCTGAGCGAATACGCGGTGCGTGACTGACCGTCCCGGTCCTTCTTGAGCTCCAGTTCATTGAGGATGATGTCGAAAAGCTCATGGTGCCGTTTCGGGAAAATAAGGTCAGTTGGCTTCGGAAGCCGTTCGATCACTGTCTCTTCGCCGTTCTCATCTTTTTCGGCTACCTGTCGCAGTCGTTTCTGCAGGCGTTTGAAGGGCTGAACCGCCCCCGGCATGCTTTTGCAGTAACCGACGCCGCGCTTGCCCCGCACTTCGATCTCCAGAATGGTTTTTTGAGACCGTCGTCATGCGCGACCTTCACGTCCCGGAATTGAAGTCTCCATGCTTCGTCAGGCCGCAGACCGGTGTTGACCATAAACAGAATGAAATCGTGCAGCTGCTCGCTTTCCCAAGCGTAGCGTACCCGTTTGGGGTTTTGAGCGCGTTCGCGGGTCGCCTGATACAGGCGTTTGTATTCATCGGGCGCAAGCCACGCCCGATGAGAGATTTTGCCGGACTTTTTGTACGGTTCCGACAAGTCCGGCATCATCTTGAGCCCGCTGTGGCGTACAGCGGCCTTTAGCACCTGGCGGATGACGACGACTTCTTGATGAATGGTATTGCGGGCAGGTGGCTTGCCATAGAGCTGCATCGCCTTTTCGTGGCGATAGACCCGGTAGTCCTGCAGGAGACCTGGCGTTACCTCCGGAAGGTACTTGTCAGCCATGAAGGGTAGATGTGGTTTTCGAGGCGGCGGCGGTGTGCGCCGACGTAGACCGGACTGCGCTGGCCGTGCGTGAGCACGGTATATTCGCGCAGGAATTTTTCGGCGGCGAAGCGGAAGGTGACTTCCCCTTCCCATTTTTTCTTGTCTTTCAGTTCGCCCCTGAGGAGCTTTCCTTGCAGGGTGAGATACCAGTCCTTTGCAACGTCCTTCGCTTGGGCGAGGCTGATCTGCTTGGTGGTGGCGCGGTGATTGAAGCCCTTCAGGAAGATGGCACACTGCCAATACTTGCTGTTCTCACGTTTATAAACGTGGAGCTCGCCTCCCATCAGCTCGTGATGTGCTGACTCTTGATCTCCTTTCACAACCGCCTCCCTGAAATACAATTATAGCACGAAATGTGTAATAACTGTGTAGCAGATTTTAGGTCGGGTATTCGAGCCATAACGGCGTAGTATGCTGTTATTATTAGTCTTTTTTCAGCAAGTAAATTATACGATCACAATTTTAAGTCTCCCGCGGCGTCTTCGACGGCGGACCTTTCGACTGGCTTCGTCCTCAGTCTGTTCACCGGGCTTGGTCTTTTGGTGGCATACGCGCTGCTGGGATGTACCTGGCTCATCATGAAGACCGATGGCGAATTGCAACGGCGGATGACGGTTCTGGCGAAACCGGCAGCGTCGGCGCTTATCGCGACGATCACCATTGTGAGCATCTGGACGCCGCTCGCTCACCCTGACGTGGCACAGAGATGGTTCTCCCTTCCGAACCTTCTTTTTTTCGCGCCCGTACCTTTGCTGGTATTGCTCGCGACGGTCTTGCTCATTCGTTCTCTCTCCAACGGATATCACGCAGCACCATTCATGCTGGCGTTGTGCTTGCTTTTTCTGGGCTACAGCGGTCTGGCAATTAGCCTCTGGCCGAACATCGTTCCGCCTTCCATTTCAATCTGGCAGGCAGCAAGTCCGCCTCAATCGCTCGGCTTCACGCTCGTCGGCGCGCTTTTCATTATCCCCTTCATCCTGATCTACACTTCGTGGTCCTACTACGTCTTCCGCAGTAAGGTCCCGGCCGGCGAGGGCTATCATTGAAGCAACGCATGACCTCAAAGCATCGACCAGATTGGGGAAGCCGGCTGGGTTGGCTCGTGATCATCTGGGCGGCGAGCGTCGCGACACTGGGAATTGTCGCGCTGCTGTTCCGGTTGCTGATGAGCGCGGCAGGACTGACGATATGAGGCGAAGAGCACTTTAACGTTGCGAAATGACTTAAATGTATGTGGTCGAAACTCGCAAATTAGGCGAAGACAAAATCGCTCAAATCCAGACTTCGGGCGATTTTTCAAGATTGGAAATTGCGGCGTGGCTCGGCCATATCGCCCTTCAAGTCGGTAAAGACACAGTTCGCGTGAACCACTTGTTCTTGAAAGCGCTAGAGCGAGCGCGTGTTGACGTTGCCCGCGTTTATCGCAGATCCTTCCTCATCTGAGGTTGCCTCGCGGGCCGTGTATCACCGGCCAGTCGCCTCTTCCTGCTCGAGGAACTCTTCCGACCAAGGGTGATGGACATTCTGGTTCAGCCCCTCGCGGCGGCGAGATGCGAAATTTTCGCGCGAATACCTCCGACAAATCAGTGGCGAGGTAGTATGCGCTGCAGCTGGTGCCGCCGCGTTTAAATCCGTAGGCCTTTCGTCGGGGGAGTTTCGTCCCCGCGTAAGCTGTCGGGCTCAATGCTCGGGCGCGATACTGCTTCAACAGCGACCACCGTGAAAGGCACTTTCCGTCTTGGTCATTTACTGTCTGCCGCGTTCACGGTGACCGCGCATCATTGGATCGACACGGTCTCGTTGCCGTTTGTTAAACGGGCGCTCGACGTGATGCTCGAGGATAAAATTGCGTGTGGCCTCGATAATCTCAGCCGGCATCGACACCGTCTCGACCAGGTTGTTGCCAGCGTCAGTGAGGGCCTCGCCCTCTGAAGGATCAGCTGTTACCGTCAGAATATCGAACGCCGGAGCCGCAGGCTCAGCCGCGACCGGCCGCAAAACGACCCACAGCATCGGTGTCCCCGAGGCAAGATTCTGAAGATAGTTCTCCGTTTCGGTTCGGTGCAATTCGATCGCGGCCTCGCCCGCATAGAATAGGGTCGTCTCACCTTTTTCACCGATCCGCGTCCAAGGCGCGGCCGACGGCTTTCCAACAAGCACGGAAACTGGCCGCCAAAGGAAATCGAGCCACGGGCTCTTTGCCTTACGGCGCTCAATCACCACGCCAACAACAATTCGCACGCTGACTGTCGAACACACACCCATCTCCGATGCGCCGAAGTGCTCCTAACTTGCCGTCTCTCTGAAGCGACTGCGTACACGCTCCCGTCGCCATGGCTATGCCGGACGGACCGGGATCTTTGTTTTCGTCAGAGCTTTTGTAACCTGCTCATCCAGATTCAAATGCACGTGCAGAAGCTCGGACGGGGTCAATGCCAACCACTGCGCCAGTGACACATCGGCGTAGTAGCTGCTCTTGAACATCTCCAGGAAACGCACCGTCGTCGTGCCGGTGTTCTCTACGTAATGACCCATCGCGAACGGGACATAGCCGACGTCCCCAGCCTGGAAATCGAACGTACGCGCCTGACCCGAAGCAGCGAAGACGCCCATGCGTGCCTGACCGCTGAGGTAGTACTGCCACTCATCGGTGTTCGGATGCTAGTGCAGTTCACGTAGCGGTTCGATTTCGACCAGAGCCGCCGCGATGGTCTTGGAGGCAGGGAACACACTGGAGTCTGTTATCCGGACGGTCCCGCCTTTCGTGCGGATGGGTGCCAGCATGCGATGGCTGAAAGTCTGTGGAACGGGCTGCGCACCCAGCAGCTTGTCTGGACCCAGCGGACCAGGAACAGGCGCCTTGAAAATATAAAGCTCGCGCGGATCGGGTGTATGTCCGAACGACGATGCGGGGGTGCCAAAGTTCTTGCCAAGCACGTCAGCAGGCACGTGCTTGAACCAGTCGCTCAATAAGAATGTGCTGTCCTCGTCGAAGTCGCCATCGTCGAAAACCAGAAGGAATTCACATCCGTCCGGGCCTAGCCCCTGGATCGAATGTGGAATGCCGCCGGGAAAATACCAGAGATCGCCGACACCCACATCATCGACGAAATTTCGACCCTCGGCGTCAATCGCCGTGATCCGGGCGGACCCATAAAGCATGTAGGCCCATTCGGCTTGCTTGTGCCAATGCAGCTCGCGCACGCTCCCTGCGTTCAGCCGCATCTGCACACCGGCAATGGACTTCGAAATGACCAGTTCTCGCTGGGTTATTTGGCGAGTCCAGCCGCCGTTCGTCTGCCGGACATGCGCGTCCGCAAAAGAGAAGCGGAGGTTTGGCGTCGTGCCGGAATCCGTAGCGGGCGGAGTGAGCATGTCCGGGTTTTGGCGCTCGCGAGTTGGATTACCGGTTACAGGATCTGTACCGCCAATGCCAGGTTCCCGGCTTGGCTGGACTGTGCGGTCGGCCGTCTGTGCGATCGCGGCGGATGCGGCCTGACAGCATTTCCGCCGGCAACAGCTGCCGTCACGAGCATATCCCTGCGAGTGAGTTTATCCATGCATTTTCTCCGTGACGAACTGTTGGCGAGCACGCAGGATGAGGTCCTTTACGGCGCAGGCACGGCTCCGGTTTTTCTTTCGTGCAATGTGGTTTCGATTATCGGGTGGCCGAATATGCTGCGCGAGGCGAGAACCGCCGATGTATCGCAAGTATGCTCATTCCGCCGGAGTTTCTGATGTTTGTCCGGATTGATCGGCGTGACGTTTCTTGGCCAACTCATCCTTAAGCCAGAGATCGTGATGTTCCTCCGCCCAGTGAAGATCGACCTCGCCTGTCCCCATGGCTTCGAATGCCCCCTCCGTTCCGAGTGTGCCGATGTAGATGTGCGCAATGATCACCGCGACGAAGAGGACTGCGATCACGCTGTGCACGATCTGGGCGATTTGCATCCCCGCGATGTTCGTCACATAAAACGGAAACAGGAGAAGAGCGCCTGAAACAGTAACCGCCGCTCCAGCGCCGAGGGCGGACCAGAACACCAGCTTCTCGCCCGCGTTGAAGCGGCCCGCCGGCGCGTGTTTCGATTTGATGAAGCCGCCACCCTGCCGGATCCAGTCCACATCGACTTTCCGGGGAATATTGTCCTTGATCCATAGCGCGACGATCAGGACGAGGCCGATCACGAACGATGCGCTGACGTAGTTGTGGACGTATTTGGCGATTTGCGACACGCTGCTGAACGCTTCAGGTCCGATCACCGGCAGAAGAGTGATGCGTCCGAACGTGATGTTCAGCCCGGTTAAGGCGAGGATGAGGAAGGACACCGCTGTCAGCCAGTGAGCGAAGCGCTCGAAAGAAGTGAAGCGCAAAATCTTCTGCCCAGAACGTCCGGCAGAGATCCGTAGCCGCCCCATGACGAAGTAGAAGGCTGCGATCACCGCGATCGTGCCGAGGATTGCGATGGCGCCGATCCAGCGCAGCGTGACTCGGTGGAAATAGTCCCATGCCCTGCCGGCCGGCTGAATGAGTACGCGCGCGCGCTCGATCGGCTGGTCGATGTCGCCCTCGATGCGTGGTGATTGCTGAAGCAACTGCTGCTCGGTCATCGTGCTCGCAGTTGGATTGGGTGCGCCGTCCGGGCCGAGTTTCTGCGCGAGCGCGGGATTTATTGCGATCATCGTCAGGATCGCGAACGCAATCAGGATGAAGGAGCGAATGTGCGAAGGAGTTATCATGCTCATTCTCCCGCAGTTCGCCGGTGCCCGCAGCGCCCTTGATGTGCCTCAGACATCAACGCCCTCGTGGTATGCTGTCTTCCAGCCCCATGCGCCCGAGCCATAGCCACGCTTCATCACGCGCTCCTCGTAGATCTCGGCGATGATCGCGCCGTCGCCTGCAAGCAGCGATTTGGTCGAGCACATTTCGGCACAGAGCGGCAGCTTGCCTTCGGCAAGGCGATTAGAACCGTATTTCGCATATTCAGCTGGTGTGTTGTCGGCTTCCGGTCCGCCCGCGCAGTAGGTGCATTTGTCCATCTTGCCGCGGGAGCCGAAGTTTCCGACCTTTGGATACTGCGGTGCGCCGAACGGGCAGGCGTAGAAGCAATATCCGCAACCGATGCAGAGGTCCTTCGAGTGAAGAACGATGCCGTCTGCCGTGGTGTAGAAACACGACACCGGGCAAACTGCCGCACAGGGGGCATCCGTGCAGTGCATGCAGGCCATTGATACTGAGCGCTCGCCGGGCCTGCCGTCGTTAATGGTGACGACACGGCGGCGATTGATGCCCCACGGCACCTCGTGTTCGTTCTTGCAGGCCGTCACGCACGCATTGCACTCGATACAACGGTCGGCATCACAAAGAAATTTGACGCGAGGCATCGATATCGTCCTCTCATGCCGCTTTAATCTGGCAGAGCGTGGCCTTGGGTTCCTGCATGCCCGTTGCGGGGTCATAGCCGTAGGTCGTAAGCGTGTTAACGCTTTCGCCGAGCACGATGGGATCGCTTCCCTTGGGGTACTTGCTGCGGAGATCAGTGCCTTCGTACCAGCCGGCAAAGTGGTAGGGCATCCACGCGACGCCCTTTCCGATACGCTCGGTCACCAGTGCCTTCACCCGCGTTTTGGAATTGCTTTCAGCGCCCGTGACCCAAACCCATCCACCCTCCTTGATGCCGCGCTCAGATGCGTCCGCCGGATTGATCTCGACGTACATGTCCTGCTTCAATTCGGCGAGCCACCTGTTAGAGCGCGTTTCTTCGCCACCGCCTTCGTATTCGACAAGCCGGCCGGAACTCAGGATGAGCGGAAACTGGTTGATGATCCCTCTGTCGACAGCGGACTTCTGAACGGAAAAGCCGATGTTCGGAACGCGGAATTGCCGCGCGTCCGGACGCGTCGGATACTTGTCGAACAGATCCGGCCGTGACGTGAAAATGACTTCGCGGTGTACCGGGATGGGATCCGGCAAATTCCAGGCGTTCATACGCGCCTTGCCGTTACCGCAAGGGTTGCAGCCATGCTCAATCGCTACACGCTGGATGCCGCCGGAAAGGTCGGTCGACCAGGCCACGACATCGGGATTGGCTGCGTTTACTAGCTGGATGATTTGCATTTCCGCGGGGGTGAGGTCTTTGTCCCAGCCAAGCTTCTTGAGGACACCAAGAGTGAACTCAGGATATCCATCCTTGATTTCCGAGCCGACCGAGTAGGAGCCATCGGAGAGCAAATTGTCATGCTCCTCCTTCTCCACCTCTTGCCCGTTTTCCATCACCTTGCGCTTGACCACGCGCTCGATGCCAAAACGTGCGCGGAACGTACCGCCACCGTCTTTTACGCTTAAATTAGTGTTGTAAAGGATCGCACTGCCGGGATGCCTGAACTCAGGCGTCCCCCAGCATGGCCAAGGTAACCCGTAATAGTCTCCACCAACTTCTGGATCGTCCTTCGGCGCCCGCAGGGTCACCAGATCGAATTTCGCCTGGTTCTTCATGTGGGCTTTGAGTCGCTCGGGCGACTGTCCGCAATATCCGGTCGACCAGCCGCCGCGATTGATCTCGCGCAGAATGTCTTCGGCAGATACGGCGTCGTTCTCCACCTTGATGTTCTTGAACATGCGATCAGAAAAACCAAACTTCTTCGCGAGCATGTACATCACGTCGTAGTCATTCTTCGATTCGAAGACTGGCGGTACGATCTGCTCGCCCCACTGGAGGGAGCGGTTGGACGCTGTACGCGAGCCGTCCATCTCGAAGCTTGTGCAAGCGGGCAGCAAATATGTGCCGTTCTTCCGCTCCGAGAGCACCGACCAAGCCGTTGGATATGGATCGCACACGACCAGAAGATCGAGCTTCTCCATTCCGCGCGTTGCTTCCGGCATTCTGGTGATCGTGTTGACGCCATGTCCCATCACGAACATCGCGCGCAACGTGTCTGGCTGGCTGACCTGATCCTTCGGCAGCAGCGTGGCATCGAACCAGCGTGTGCTTGGAATTCCCGGAGTTTCCATCAGCGTTTTATTCGCGAAGCGGGCGCGCATCCAGTCGATGTCGACCTCCCATACGCGGCACCAATGCTGCCACGCCTCTTCGGAAAGACCGTAGTAAAGAGGAAGCGTTGTCACATCGAGGCCGAGATCGGTAGCACCCTGCACATTGGTATGACCGCGGAAAATGTTGGCGCCTCCACCGGCATAGCCGACGTTGCCGGTAGCGAGCAGTAGGATGCAACTCGCCCGTACGTTCGCTGTTCCAGTGGCGAATTGTGTCTGGCCCATCGCCCAGATGAGTGTCGCGGGTTTCTCGTTCGCAAAGGTCTCGGCGATGTGCTTGACTTGAGCTTCTGGTAAGCCGGTGACGCGTTCAACTTCGTCAGGAGTCCATTTCGCGACTTCCTTGCGGATATCCTCGATACCGTAAACGCGCTGGTGGATGAATGCCTTATCCTCCCAGCCATTCTCGAAAATGTGCCATAGCATTCCATAGATGGTTGCGATGTGGACTCCGGGTCGTACGCGGACATATTCAGTCGCGTGCGCCGCGGTTCGCGTCATCCGTGGATCGACGACGATGACATTTGCGCGGTTCAGCTCCTTGCCTTCAAGAATATGCTGCAGCGAAACCGGATGCGCCTCGGCTGGATTGCCGCCCATGAACAGGATGGTCTTGGAGTTGCGGATGTCGTTGTAGCTGTTGGTCATCGCACCATAGCCCCAGGTATTGGCGACCCCGGTGACGGTGGTGGAGTGACAGATGCGCGCCTGGTGATCGGAATTGTTCGTTCCCCAGAAGGCCGCGAGTTTGCGGTTAAGGTAGGCCGCTTCGTTCGTGAACTTGGCCGAGCCGAGCCAGTAGACCGAATCCGGACCGGCCTTCTGGCGGATCTCCAAAAGCTTGTCGCCGATCTCTTCGATAGCCTGACCCCAGGAGAGCCGTTGCCATCGACCGTCGACGAGCTTTTGCGGGTAACGCAAGCGGCGGTCGCTCGACACGTCGTCTCGCACCGCTGCCCCTTTGCAGCAATGTGAGCCGCGATTGATCGGGCTGCCATAGTCCGGCTCCTGGCCGATCCACACGCCATTCGCGACCTTGGCGATCACCGAACAGCCGACCGAACAATGCGTGCAAACATTCTTCCGGGTTGTGACGGCCGCCCCGGGAGGCGGCGGCGGGCCTGCCTCAGCCTGACGAATGCTGCCCAGCGGCAGATCGCCAATCGCGGCCAAACTGCCCGCGACGAGGCCTGCGCGGCGCAGGAATGAACGACGATCAAGTCCCTTCTCTGACGACTCCTTTGCCAGCCCAAAACCAATTCTCCCTTGGTGCGGCTGACGGTCTGATCTTTTTATCAGCACGGGGGCCTCCCTCAACGCTTAGGGTAGCGGTTCACCCGATAGAAATTCTGAACCTCCGCCGAGTCTGGCTGAAATCGCGCCTTGCGCTTCTCGGTGTCGGTTTCAGTCTCGGCAACGGCGGCGGTGTCGACTTCCAAAGCGCTTGCTGCAGCTGTCGCGATGATGCCCATCATTCCGGTGCGCAGCAGCTGCCGCCGTCCAATTGCCCCTTTGTGTCGTTCGCTCATCGAAACTCTCCTTGGTCAGCGGACGCGATGGTCAACTCGACTCGATCGGAGGTTGCGGTTAAGATGAGCACACGCTTTTGTTGGGTGTGCGGATCGCCGGTAGAACATCGACGCTAGGGGATGCCTCCCGTTAAAATTAAATTCAATTTTTGGGGCGAATTAAGGGCGCGTTTCCGTATTGTTCAGCTGGGTAATAAACATATTTGAGCGCCTCAAGACCCGCGCTACGCTGGAGCCCGTCCGCCTAAGATGCGCATGGAAAGCGCATCGAGAAGAAGAAAAACTCTCGATATGATCTTTTTCTCAGTGGCGCTCGACATGAGCGGAGTATTTCTGATGGAAGTCACATCGGAGATACTTAGGTTTTTGGTGCGCGCGGATTGATAATCTGAGCGCAGCTGCCAAGTTTAGTCGCGACGACGCATAGGATGGCCCACGTAGGTGACTTATACCTTCACCGAATGAAGCTCGACTTGCGCGTAAAGTACACGAAGCCCTCACAGTTTACCCAGTAGAGGATCGGGGGACGCTCGTGATTTACAAACGGTAACAATGATCTGTTGTCTATTGGGTGCGGAGTGTAAACCCGTTCACGTGACAGCTTTCGATCTGATGATACGAAAGCTCACACAGAGCCAACAAGCTTGAAACGGTGTAGAGGAGGGGTCCGGTAGTGGCTTTCGTTCGTCGATCTTGTCGCTGATTGTACACCGCTATTGCATTTTTCAATCCGTCATGGATCTCGTCCGCTGTCGTAAAAACAAAGCGAGTCAATCGACTTTCCTCAGTTTGGCTGGCACGGGCTTCGGATCTCCATCGAAGGTCATGATGGAAGATGGTCGGTCTCAACCATCAAGTAACGCTCGGCACGCCAACGCTCCGACGACCGCTGTCCTGTCTTGCCCCACAGGCCCGGCCTTCTCGCTCGACGGCTTCCGCGGCATCGCCGACATTATCGTGGCCCACTTGGCAGTGGCTCGTAGAGCGTTTTGGCCGATTGCCTTTTTCGAACGCATGCCCACGTCTGGGTGTGGTCAATCCAGTACTGGGCGTGGATGCGGTATTGTGGGATGAATTGCCCCATTGACTGACGAGTGCCCCATACAATGATTTCGAGGCTCTGACTAAGGTGGGCGGCCAGCCCAGCACCCGTCATAGATGGAACGTTCCTGAAAACCGGAGGGAGCACCATGAAAGCACTATTGTCAATTCCGATAGCCGCAGCTCTTACGTGCGCCACGTTATCCGCGGGAGCCGCAGAGCCACTCAAACAGCAGCTTGTAGGCACTTGGAGCGTCATTTCATTTGTAAACGTGAAGGAAAAGACCGGGAAAACAACCGAAGTATTTGGTTCCGATCCGAAAGGATATTTCATGTTCGATGCAGCAGATCACTTCTCAATCAATCTCATGCGTCCGCGACGACCAAAATTTGCCCGCCGCGACTTTCCGACTGCCGGGGAAAGCAAAGCCGCTCTGGAGGGGCTAATCGCGATGTTTGGCGACTACAAAGTCAATGAATCAGAACATTCAATATCCCTACATATTATCGGCGGCAGCTTTCCCGCGTGGGACAATACAAATCAGAAGCGTTTCATCGCGATCAACGGCGATGAGCTCACGTATAAGAATCCTACACCGGCATCCGGTGGAGGTACTGCTGTGGTGACTCTGAAACGCGCGACAAGCGCAACCGAGTGATCTTTTGGTCAATCCGTAACCACGGGCACTGGTTTCAGAACTCGGCCCCCCGACCGGCAAGCCAAGCCTCGGTATCCCGAACTGATCGAGTGAGTGGCACACGATGTCCGAATCGAGTCATTCGCGTCGGTTTGCCTCTGAGGTGATGACTTCCAGTCTGACCGGATAAGCGGACATCGTCAGATTGAACCGGCATGTCTCGAACGGCCACCAACGGACTAACGCGCATCAGGTCCATAAAGGTCATGACATCGGCGCGCAGTCAGCGAGAGAAAGGATGCGTACGGCTCTCGGTCGTCCGCCCCTTACGTGATGCGATAGACGGCGTATTCGATGCAGCCGGTCCCGAGCAAACGGCCCTTAGCGACGAACGTATTGAGCCAGCGGTCGCGCTCGGCACCTGTATCAAAATGCATCGTCAGGCGCATATACTGGTCCTTCTGTTGGTTGATTTGCTTCGGCTGCTTGTTTGAAAGTATCTGTTTGCTGCACGAGGCCGGTATAGTGCATGAGCACCGTCTCGCCTTCGCCGATCTGAAAAGGCATGCGTACGTCCGGCCGCCAGAAGCCATCGTCGGAGAAGCACGACAACAGCGCGACCGTCGTCACGGCGGGGACAGGCAGCTGCAGCATATGGCCGATCACCACGATGACAGCCGCCACCAGCGCTGCGACCGCGTAGAGGTCTGCGCGAAGCACCGTCGGTATTTCGGTGCCATGGAGCGTGCGGGGCCCGCAGGATCAAGGCCCGCCTCGCGGCACCGGGCAGTGACTGGATGCGCGCGGGAATAGCGCCGGAGACTCCCTACGCTCGCTGCGCGGGCCGGTTTCCCAACTCGGTGATGAAAGCAATGAACGGAATGGCCCACGCCGCCGAAGCATGCCCCAGCAGGACCATCGTCACGACGACCTGCGTGAGCATCATGCGGACCTTCGCGAGGCGGCGGCCCAGGGCCGCCGCAGCCGCATCGGCACGCCCCCGGGGGGCGGCGGATCGTCGTCGCCGTCGAGCTGCCGCAGCGCGGCGAGGATGTCCCCGAGCCGGATCGTGTGGTCCATGCCGGGAATCTCGCGTAGCGCGGGACAGGATTCGACCGCGAACATGTCGGACGCCCAGGACGACAGGATGATCCGCTTCTCCGGCGCGGATATCTCGTTATCCTTCAGGACATCCTCCGGAGACGCATAGTGCGCGGCCGGGTGGAAGAGGGGATGAAGATTGCCTGCGTTCGTGTTGGCATCGGTCATCGGTTGCCTCCCTTTACGCTCCTTTCGTCGGGACGGGTTTCGGTGAGTTCGGGCGGCGGAGACCGCCGCCCGTGATGGTCTTTACTGCGAGTTGATCGCGATGCGCTTGACGCCCGCGCGCGGGTTCTCGGACTTGGGTACCGAGATCGTCAGGACGCCGTTCTTGAACGAGGCCTCGGCCTTGTCCTCCGCGACGTCCTCGAGCGCGATCTGCCGCTGGAACGAGCCGTAGTAGCGCTCGGTGAAGTATCTGCCTTCGTCCTTGCGCTCGCTCTTTTTCTCGCCGCGGATGGTCAGCACCCCGTTGGCGATTTCGATCTGGACGTCGTTCTCCGTCATGCCGGGAAGCTCGGCCGAGATCGTCAGCGTCTTGTCGGTTTCACTGAGCTCGATCTTGGGCCAGCCGAATTCCATGAGCGGCGACAGACCCGTCCCGCCGAAGCCGCGGAAGACATCGTCGAACAATCGGTTCATTTCGCGATGAAGCGTCATGAACGGATCGTGGGTGCCGCGCGCCGGCGCGAGCTCCTGGTTTCTAGACCAGGGAATGAGATCACGAACTGCCATGGTTTGTCTCCTTCGTTGCATCACCCAGCGAGCACGGCCACGCTTGCGCGCCGCGTTCCGCTGTCGAACCGCAATCAAGCGTCAAGCCGCTTTCTTCGGCTCGATCTGCGACGGAGAGGCGCCGCTTCCGATCTGGATCCGGCGCGGCTTCATCGCTTCCGGCACCTCGATGATCAGGAGTCCGTCCCGGAAGGAGGCCTCCTTCACCTGGACGTAGTCGGCCAGGTTGAACACGCGCCGGAACGGACGCGCGGCGATGCCCCGATACAGGTATTCGCCGGCCGCTTCCTCGGGCTTCCTGCCCTCGATCGTGAGCGCATTCTGCTCGGCCGTCACGGCGATATCGTCGGCTCCGAAGCCGGCGACGGCGAGCGAGATCCGGTATTGGTCCTCGCTGGTGCGTTCGATGTTGTACGGGGGATAGTGGTCTTCGCTCGCCTGGCGGAGCGTGCTGTCGACGAGGTCGGCCAGGTGGTCGAAGCCGATGGTGGAACGCCACAGGGGCGCGAAGTCAAAGGTGGTCCTCATAACCAAGTCCTCCAAAGAGCAAGATGGATACAAGGAGCGCAAGGCTGGAGTCAGAGCGGGTCTGATACCCGGCCCGGCGCCCGCGCCGGACCCGTGAAGGCGCCCGGCACACCGCTCTCGCGGCGAAAAATCAATTAGAAAAATGAGAAGTCGTTTCAAGGGGCGGACCGAAAAAAATCGATGCGGCGCTCGGTCGCGGTACAGAGCTGTCGGCCATTGCGCACCGCAAACGCCGTTTGGGGCTGATCCGGCTAAGGATTTGGGTGTCGACCGCCGCCGGAATCTTGACTCCGGTATCGCCCCGAATATTTTTGCGCCGGGGAATTCTCTTCCCGGTTTCTAAACACCGAAGGACCATGACGACCGTCAGGAGTGACGACGGTGCTCGACGAAGATCTGGTCCGCATCCGTGCGCACCGCAACAACATCCACCGCTACCGACGCCTGCTACGGACCAGGCTATCGGAGCTGGAACGTGAGTTCATCGAACGGCGCCGAGGAGCAGACAGCGCTCGATGCTCTGGCCGCCGAATCCCCCGTCGCATTCGCGCTTCCGACACGCCAGGATTCCGCAAGGATGGAGCCGAGCGATGAGCGACGTCCATGAGCTCCCTCCTCATCCGCGGCAGCGAAAAGGTCATCGGACACTATCGCCCCTCCTGCTGGCGAGTGCCAAAACCGAAAGTGAGCGCCAACTCTATCGGAGCCGGATCGAGCGTGAGCAGCGGCCGCTGGACCAGCTCCGCGGCGGCTTACCGGATCGGTTCGCGGCGTGAGCGGGATGTTCTTCTATTCGGCCGGTGTAGGATGGCGTTCCGCTCTCGTCCGACGGTCCCTGAAGACGTGCCGCCGCTGCGTTCACCGTGGCGGGGTTTCGCCTATGCTTCAGGCTGAGCTCCATCACCACCCGATAGAGCTAAGCGGGGATGGTTAGCCCACTTTTCGAGCGGCTTGTCCGCCCATCGCCAAAAGCGGAAGGCATCTATCACAGGTCCTCCCGCAGTCCCTTGAATAAGGGGTGCCGGACCTTGCCCTATGCCGACTTCGCCCGGTACTCGATCTCCGTCAGAAGCTTCGGCTCGACCCAGATACCTCTGTGTAAGATGCGTTTGGTGTAGGGTTGAGTCCTCCGGATGAGAGGCTTCAGTCGCTTCTACTCTGCGGAAGACTGCGTAGGAACGAGCCGTCGGGAGATCGGTTGCTCTGACACCATCATAGGAGGGCCGCATGGATATGAAAGAAATGTCGGCAATGACGGAAGCTTCCGGGCTGACGAATAATGACGGCGGCATAGAGCAGGCCTCCTTAGCGAGGCCGAGCCGCCCGGCGGACGCGAGCCGTCGCCCGTCGCATTCGCAGGATGCCGCGATGCGCTGGGCCGAACAGTTGCGCGAGATGACTTTGAAGGCGCCGCTGCAATCCCTGTTTGTGGCGTTTCTGCTTGGGCTTTGGGTCGCGCGTCGGCGCTAGGCGCCCCATTCTGGGACCGGAAACCTTGCGATGCCCAAAGCCGCCATCTTCGATCTCGACGGGACCTTACTGGACTCGGTCGACCTGCACGCGCTCGCCTGGCAGGAGGCGATGGTCGAATTCGGCCACGACGTCACGTTCGAGCAGGCGCGAAGCCAGATCGGGAAGGGCAGAGACAAGCTCATTCCTGTGTTTCTCTCTGAGGCCGAGCAACGGGACCATGGCAAGACGCTCGATGAGTGGCGCGGCGAGCGCTTCAAGTCGGCGTATCTACCGCTCGTCCGTCCTTTCTCGGCTGTTCCGGTCCTTTTGCGGCGCGCGCGAGGCGCAGGACTTCGCATCGCCATCGCTTCCTCCGCCAAGAAGGACGAACTGGAGAAGTATCTTGCCATTGCAGGAATCGTCGGTCTGGTGGACGTCGCGACCTCGTCCGAAGACGTCGACGAGTCCAAGCCGGCACCGGACATCTTCGATGTCGTGCTGGAGAAGCTCGGCATCGAGGGCGGCGCAGCGGTCGCGATCGGCGACACGCCCTACGACGCCATCGCGGCTGGCAAGGCAGGTATCCCGACCATCGGCGTCCTCTGCGGCGGATTCACCGAAAGCTCGCTGCGAGAGGCGGGGTGCGTCGAAGTGTACCCCGGACCGAGCACTATCTACGCACGCTTCGACGACACGGCGCTCGCAAAGTAGGTCGACGACCGGCGCTGCGCGGCTATTCTTGCGGCGGTTGTCCATTGGAGGCGGATACGCCCCCGTCCACCGCTACGTTGGCACCGGTCATGAAGCTCGCGTCTTCGCTCGCGAGGAACGCGATCACGGCGGCGACTTCCTCCGGTTCGCAGACCCGGCCTAACGGGATCCGCTCGGCAAACTTCGCCAGCAGCTTCTTGTCGTCCATCATGTCTTCGGTCATGCCCGTACGCGTGAGTCTGGGACAGACCGCGTTCACGCGGATGCCCTTCTTGCCGAGGTCCAGGGCGAGGGCACGCGTCAGATTGACCACGGCGCCCTTCGCCGCGTTATAGGGGCTCATGCCCCAGTCGCCGCCGGTTCCGGAGACTGACGCCGTGTTCACGATTGAGCCCCTGGTCTTTTGGAGATGGGGAAGTGCCGCGCGGCAACCGTAGAACACGCCATCGACGTCGGTCGACATCACTGTCCGCCATTTCTCATCGGTGATGGAAGCCGGGTCGCCTCCTTCATGGACGCCGGCGTTATTCACGATGACGTCCAGCCGGCCGAAGCGGTCGAGGACAGCCGCGAACATTCGGTCGACGGCACTCGAATCCGAAACGTCGACAGCCTGAACCATTACCTGGTCAGCAGGCAGGCTGTTGGCCATCTTTTCCAGTGAGGCTTTGTCGCGGTCGACCAGGGCCACCTTCGCGCCCTCTTTAACGAAGCGGCGTGCTGTCGCTTCTCCGATGCCGGAAGCTGCTCCTGTGACGATGACGACCTTGCCGTGGAACCTGCTGGCCATGCGAGACGCTCCTGCTTCTAACCCTCATAACCTTCGTCTCGGCACTCGGATTCAAATTCTCGACTGTTCCGGCTTTTCAGGAACGATGTTCGAGACGATCGATTGTTGGACAAAACCCCGAAACGAAGGATTGGACCCATGGATCTGACCGGCAAAAAGATCGCTATTCTCGCCACGAACGGCTTCGAGCAGGCCGAGCTGGAAGTGCCGCAGGAGCGCTTGAAGAAGGCTGGCGCGACGGTCGATGTCGTCTCGCTCGCCGCAGGCGAGATCAAGGGCTGGGACAAGAAGGATTGGGGACGTCCGGTGAAGGTCGACAAGACGCTCGACGAGGCATCGGCCGCCGACTACGACGCGATCGTATTGCCTGGCGGGCAGATCAATCCGGATCTTCTGCGGGTCGAGCCGAAGGCGCTGAAGTTCATCAAGGATATCTTCGATGCCAAGAAGATCGTCGCGGCCGTCTGCCACGCCCCCTGGCTTCTGATCGAGACCGGCATCGCGAAAGGTCGCAAAATGACCTCCTTCAAGTCGATCAAGACGGATGTAGCGAACGCAGGAGCGAAGTGGGAGGACGCTGAGGTCATCGTCGATCAGGGCGTCATCACTTCCCGCAACCCGGGCGATCTCGAGGCCTTCTGCGCCAAGATTGTGGAAGAGGTCAAGGAAGGTCGACACACCCAGCGCAGCGCGGCCTGACGACGATGAAGAGCATCAAACTATCGGGCGAGGCGGGTTCGAAAACCCGCGTCGTCATCCTCGATTCCGGGGAGGAAGCGTTCACGACGCTCACCAAGTTCGCGAACGACGCCGGCATCACGGCGGCGTCGCTCACCGCCATCGGCGCTTTCGAGAGGGCTACGGTTGGCTGGTTCGATTTCGAGAAAAAGACTTATAAGAAGATCGAAATCGCAGAGCAGTGCGAGGTGCTGAGCGCGATCGGCGACATTGCCGTCGGCGACGACGGTAAGGCAAGCCTTCACGTGCATGTGGTCTTGGGATTGGCTGACGGGACTACTCGCGGCGGGCATCTTCTCGAAGGAAAGGTCCGACCGACGCTCGAGATTGTAGTGGCGGACACGCCAGCCTATCTCAGGCGTAAGAAGAAGCCCGAGCTTGGCATAGCGCTGATCGATATCGCGGCGACGAAGGCTTGACGTGCCAGCATCGACTAAAGCCAATCATGCCGGCTTGGCGAATACGATGTCTTTGTCGGCGGTCGTGAAGGAATTCCGCTAAGTCTCGTCTCTTTGATACCTCCCACGCGTGACGTCTTCGGCTACGCGATCCAATGCGCGGTTTCGGTGGCGATAGCTGAGGACGCCGTAGATCAGCGCCGTGAGAAGTACGAGCGCTTCAAGGAAAAAGACGGCTTCGAGGCCCATCTCGCTCTCCTTTCGATGACCTTACGCAGCACGTCGTTTTCGGGTCTTGGCCGCCTTTTTGGCGGACCTCGAACGCTCCGATGCCGGCCGCTTGGCAGACGCGGCGCCGCCCAATCGGCCGCCTTTGCGGGATGGCGAATGATCTTCCTCAGTGCCGCGACCCGAGCCGCTCTTCTTTCCGCCGTGGGTCTCCTTGTTCACGGTCGCCCAGGCGCGCTGTTCGGCCTCCTTCTCCGGAACGCCGCGGTGTTCATAGCCCTCTTCGATGTGCTCGGCCTGGCGCTTCTGCTTGTCGGTGTAACTGGACTTGTCGCCACGAGGCATGACACTCCTCCCGTCGATTGGAAATATTCGTTTTAAGACTGGGAAGGGCCCCCGGTTCCAATCTCAAGCCCCTAGTGCGGGAGCGATGCGAGGTCCGAAGCATGCAAGCCGATGACGCGGCACCCTGCCGCCAGATACAGGGCCAACCGAGCACTGTTTCAGATGTTGCTCGGCGCCGGTGCCGGATCGGTCCGCCTTTGCGAATCGGATAAGAGCCGGCGTCGCTTGGGTCGCAGCCGTTCAGATAGTTGAGGGGATCCAGCCTTAACTGGCCGAATTGCGGTTACGCGGCCGCCGTTCGGCCCGCATCAGTAATCCGGTATTCGATATCGCCGGATGGAAGCGGTTCGGTTTCCACAAGACCCAGCTCCACCAGCCGTGCCACGATCTCATGGTCGAACATCGGCGGGCTGACCTAGGATTCGCCGAGCAGCTTCCTCAAAAATTCGCGCTCCAGATCGGTCAGCTCCATCCTCGAACTCCGATCATCCAAAACAAGGCCACCGAGGCTTTCAGCCAGGAACGGAGCCATCGTCCTCCAGTTGACTCCAGAAGACAACATCCGGGAGGTCAACATGGCCATGGAAGATCGCGAGACCTTCAGCCTGATCGGAAGCGACAAGGTCGAGGGCACGAATGTCTACGGGGCCGACGGCGAAAAGGTCGGCTACATCGAGCGCGTCATGATCGACAAGGTCAGCGGCAAGGTATCGTACGCGGTGCTGAGCTTCGGCGGCCTGCTCGGCATCGGCGACGATCACTATCCGCTGCCCTGGCAGGCGCTGAAGTACGACACCAACCTCGGCGGCTACGTCACCGGCATTACCCAGGACCAGCTCCGCGGCGCCCCCAAATACGCCGACGAGAGCAGTTGGAATTGGAGCGACCCCGCCACCACGCGCTCCGTGAACGCCTACTACGGCGTGCCGGTGGCCTGAGGTTCGAAGTGGGTAACGCAGTTCGTGATCAAATTAGGCAGCCCCCAGGGGGGAAGGCGGGAGCCCCGCCAGGAGCCTGTTGGCAGTGGCTGGTTGGTCGGGAGGGGCGGCTAGTCGGCTCACGGGCGCGTGTTGTTTAAAAGGAACCTGCGCCCAAGAGGCCGGGCGCGGTCAATACGGCCGCTCGATCCATCAGACCCGCGGAGCTGGGACCATCCAAGCCACAAAGAACAATCGTTGGCCATCGCAGAAGCAATCGGGCGGCAGATTCGCAAGAGATGAACGTGAGGGCCTGAGCGGGCCACAAATTGGCGATGTCGAAGACTGACATGGCGTCCTGTACCCGCCGGAGGTGGGATGCTTTGGCGCGGCGACTGTCGGGACGGACCCCAGCCAAACGAGGGTATGACTGGGGTCCGCATTCCAGAGCTACGAGTTCTGTTTAGCTCCACCGGGTTTCGCGACCGACCCGGCAGGCACCAAGCATTCGAAGGATGGATCGTTCCTAGAGGCGCGCCGGGATCATACCCACTAAAACCCATCGAGGGCTTGGGCCGCAAAGGCAGCCCCGATGGCGGACCAGAAGAGCCTGATGCTGTAGCGGGGCGCTCCTCGGAGCACGCCGGTTACGATCGAAAAAAGCAGCACGAAGAAAGCGGCGATCCAGAGCAGCGAAAACGGATAGTGGAGCGGCATGGGGCCTCCTAGGTTTAGCTGCGCGTGATGCTCCTTCGCGGTTCGGCAAGTCCGATGGCCCCGACAAGCCTAGCGGTTTCTACAGCCTTACGCTGGCGGACGATCGGCACTTCGGTGGTTGCCGGCATGTTGTCCACTGCCTGGTTTAGAAACCGACCTGACACAACTAGGAATACGTCACACGTCGACGTATGCTCAGGCTTTGATTGCCAATGGTTTCCCATGACAGCCGATCAATATCTCCAGTCCATACTGGTTCGCCAGGCCGTTGACACGTCGTCCACGTCACCCGTCCGACAAGTTCAAGCAGCGTTGTATCCGCTCCTATCACATTGGGCTGGAAACAAGTTGCGAGGAGCACCCAAGCGGCTCATTTGCCAAGGGGACAGAAAACAAGTCCGGAACAGACGTCGACCTCTTCGTGTCTCTCTCGAACGACGTCACGAAACTTTGAAAGAGATCTACACCGAACTGCACGATCGGCTTAAGGAGAGCGGCTATGATGGACGTTGGGGTTAACGGGCCGTTGCTGCAAAACTAATGGCAGGCACAATATCGGTGAGCGGGCCCCGGCGTACGCTCGCTGCCCCGCCCTGTGCGAAGCCTAAGCTCCGTGCCAGACGTTCAACACGCCTTCGCGAAAGCCTTCAACGAACTGATCAGATGCGTCTGCTGGTATAATTTGGCTAAGTTCATCGCGCTGTCGGAAAGCGTCGCCCGGCAATGTTCGGCGATCTGCCATCCGTCGATGCCTCCGGGCAGCTTGACGTCCGTGATGAGAACGTCGGTGATTCGCCGCCCGTGCCACGCCAATGCCTTTTCGCCGTCAGCCACATGGATGACCTCGTACTCTTCCTCTCGCAAAGCGTCCACCACGAACTGCTAGTAATACTGTTAGTGCTAGAGCATTCAACTTGCTCCAGCGATACGGCTTATCAATGGCCGAAGGTTCGCTTCAAGAAAGTCTCGCGAAAGATGAACGCCTGTGTAGTCGCCGCAGAGAGCACAACGAGCGGAGGGCTGATTGTTCTCAGACTGACGCCGTTGAGCAGTGGTCAGGAAGATCGCCAGTTAGACGTTTGTTGGTTGGAGTTGCTACCTAAACTCATCGTCGACAGCGCAGAACGTGCGATTGATCTCAGTTCATGCGGAACTTCAACAATGCACGGGTTTGGAACGCCACGTCACAAAGCCTGTTGTCCTTTCAGAAATGACCGTTGTGGTCGCACCCCCATTTTCTTGGAGCGTCAGATGAGCAAACGCAAACCGGCGACGGCGCCGAAGCGCGCCCGGAATCCGAAAATGACCGCGCGGGCCCAACGGAACAAGCAGAGCATTGTTAGAAGCCCGAAAGAGAATTTACTTCGCTCTGTTGCGGCAGTCTCGATTGAACCGCCTCCTGAGCTTCATGATCCTAAACACGAGGTTCCTATCATTGAGCCTCGGGTGGATGCCTTACCAAATGACCTCAGTCAGAGAATGACGGATAGCGATCTAACGAAAGGCTTTGCTTTAGCGACGGCAAACATGCAGGCGTATCAAGGGAAGCTTCTTGAGATAGCCGAGGCCAACGCGCAATTTGCTTTTGAATTCGGCCTGAGACTTGCGACGATCAGGTCACCAACTGAATTTTTCGGCGTCATTACGGAGTTTACAAGCAGACGGGTCGATATGTTCGGGCAGCATTCGAAAGAATTGGCGGCATATCCGTTCTGGCGCATCAAGCGCCCCCGAGAGCTCACGGCTCTGCCGGGACGATAACTGAAGCCGTACCCGCTGCGGAAAAGGATGGACGCAAACGCGGATTTCGAAAGGGGCGATGCCGCCGCGCCTTGCGTGCGTTAGGATCCTGCATGGAAGGGGTGACCGGCTCATCGAGGCCAATCAGTCGCGCCGTGTCCGGAAGTGGCCCTGAACCGAACCCCGCTGATCCTGTTGTCATACGTCTATCGCTGGTAGAGCGGACGTGGACCCGCGCTCGCTTCGACGGTCGGTTGTGACCCATTGCGGGCGTTAGCGTTCGAGCGTTTTGGAGAACAATCTTTTAAGCCTGTACTTCGGACCTCGCGCATTGTCCGCTTCCGTGCGGCTGTTAGGGAATAAGCGGACATCGCGGAAATATGTGTAGACGCCCCAGCGCCATTCCGGCCTAAGTTCCTAAATCTTACATTTGACCGGTCGACGCGCCGATCGCTTAACGAGCGGCTCTTTTCTCCGGGTCGTCCCGGCGCTGCGCCATCTCTGTGTTTCGATCGAGCTGCGCACGCTCGCTGCGGCGCATCCTTCCCGTCTTTATGACGCCATAGAGAATTGTGCCACCCAAGATGAAGGCGCCGATAAACATCATCCAGAGTGCCGTCACTGAGGTATCGCCGAGTAGCATTCCGACGCCACTGTTTTCCATTTTCGCTCTCGCTGTTTTGTCGGGAGAACCAAACCCGCATTGGAGCGGAGGTTCCCTGTTTCGTTCCTATTGTACGGTCTCGCGCTTAGGCACAATTCATGAGGCCCGATGTTAGAAACGAATGGAGGACCACCCGGCCGAACACACTGAGGGCGATGTGCTGGACAAACTCCGGCGCCATATCCGCATTTTGGTCGATATCGGTCGTCTTTCGGTTGAAGAGGCCGGAACAGAACGCTTCTTGGACCAAGCCGTGCTGCAAATTGCCCGAGCCGTGGAAATCGACCATGTTAAGGTGCTTCAATATCGTCCAGACACGTCCGATCTTCTGTTGATTGCGGGAGTCGGCTGGAAGGATGGTGCCGTCCGCACCGCCACGCTGTCGGCCGACCTCCGCTCGCCGCCTGGCCGCGCTTTCCAAACGGCCGAGCCTGTCAGCATCAGAGATTTCGCCGAGCAGAACGAATTTGTTTGTTCCGAGTTCTTGGCGGAGCACAGCATTGTGGCTGTCAGCAACGTCCCGATCCTCATCGGCGGCGCCGCATGGGGCGTGCTGGAGGTGGACAGTACAAAGCCGAGAGACTTCTCCCAGGATACGACCGAGTTTCTGACCGCCGCCGCCGCGCTGATAGGTGCTGTGCTGCGTCGCGGTGCGCGACCGGACGAACATGCAAGCCTTATGGCTGCGGTCGCGGAAGCTAAAAAGGGGCAGATCTTGCTTCGAGAGATGCAACATCGGGTCAAGAACAATTTTCAACTCGTCCTGTCCTCGATTTCCATCCAGAAGCGCCGCTATCTTGATCCAGAATCACACCGCGCTCTGGACCACGTGGCCAGCCGCATCAACGCCATCTCGCTCGCACATGATCAGCTTGCCCCTCGCCAAGAAGGGCAGATCGTTAGACTTTCCCATTACATCCGGGCTCTTTGCAGCGCGATCCGCAATCAGGTGGATGAGGTTGAAGTCGACGTCGAATGCGATGAGCTCGAATTGGCGATCGACCGGGCCCTCCCGGTTGGCCTCATTTTGAATGAGACTGCGATGAACAGCATCAAGCATGCGTTCGGTGCAGAGGGAGGCAGGATCAGCGTAAGTTTGGTGGGAGGCGTCGGCTACGGCGAGGCCCGATTGACAGTGACCGACAACGGTCGCGGCATTCAACATCCGAACAAAAACGGGTCGGGCCTTAAGCTGATTACCTCTCTGGCGAGACAAATTGGCGGTACCGTCAACCAGACCAGCGGCGACGCGGGTACAACAACAACGCTTACATTCCCTTTGATAATGTAAAGTGGGACCTGCTGAGCAGGAACGGGATAGGCTGCGCCTCAGCTATCGCGGGCCGGGTCGGCCGATGGTACACCTGCGGACCAAGCAAAGCCCCATATCGTCGCCGAGGTGGGTAGTCGGGTTGTGGCCCTTAGCCGCAGGTCGATTGAGCGCGTGTCATGTCGGCTGTCAGGCAGACCGGACACCGATCCAACTTGGCGTCCACCGCTGATTTCGAACCCAGGCGGCAATCGACCGCAGAGAAGCGGATGTAACCTTCACGACAACAACGCTAGACCAGACCGCCCGTTTAGAGCGCTAAATGTTTTTCGTCATCCTCTTGAAACGTTTTTGCTCGTGACAGATTTTTTGGACGCCGCAGACGTGGCGGCCGGGGCGCCTTCGGGGCCCCGCAATCAAGGCGGGCGCCGGGAAGGTGTCCGGTGCCAGCTCGTACCCAGCTTGCTCTTTGGAGGATTTGGCTATGAGGTATTATTGGACTCCCCTGTGGAGGTCGACCATTGGGTTCGACCACCTGTTTGACGTTCTCGACGAGGTCCAACGGACCGCCGAAGAGACCTATCCCCCCTATAACATCGAGCGGCTCGACGAGAACCGCTTCCAAATCTCGGTGGCGCTCGCCGGATTCACACCGGACGAGGTGGGCCTTACGGTGGAGCAGAATGTCCTGACGTTGGAAGGCCATAAGGCCGAGAAGGACGAGAAGACCTTCCTGCATCGCGGAATGTCGACACGGTCATTCAAGCGCCAGTTCACCCTGGTTGACCACGTTGAGGTCAAGGGCGCGCACTTCGAGAATAGTCTGTTGGTCATCGAGCTTCAACGCGAGATTCCCGAGGCCATGAAGCCGCGGCGCATCGCCATCGCGGGCGCAAGCGCCGGGCAGGTCAAGCAGATCGAAGGCAAGGCCGCCTGACCAACCCGCGGCCTGGTTCCGATCGCCGCCCGCGCGGGTGCTCCCGCGCGGCCACCCTAATGCGTCTTATGATGGGTAGAGCTTTAGCCATGCGGACGACGCCCACACACGATAAACGTCTTCGATTTAAATGCTCTTCTTCACCCCGGCACGGTGTTCTCGCATCCGCGCGAGGTCGTCGCTGACCCGAATTTGAGTCTGGCCGAGAAGCGGGCCATCCTCGCGTCATGGGCTTCTGACGCCTCGGCGATCGCGTCCTGTCCAGCGTTACGCTCGCCGGACGGACTAAAGGCGCCTGTTCATATCGACGAAATTCTAGAAGCGCTACGCGCGCTAGACGGGAACGGTCCGCGCAACCCGCCGGGCGGCAAGCCCATGCGTCTGCGCTGGGCCGAGCGTCGCGCGGCAGCGTGAGCGAGGGGTCTGCAAGTGATTCCATGACTGACGTCGCACAGTTGATTCCAGGTCGCTTCTATTGGGTCCTTGTGCGCTCAAGCACGAAACATCCCGAGTGGCAGGCGGCACGCTTCGCCGGCGCTACCTGCCAAGGCGACGGCGCCAAGTGGGACTTCATCGGCTTCAATAGCGACGTCGGTCATCTTTTCGTCGAGGTCGTCGACATCGGCTCAGAAATACTGTCTGTCTAAACGCTCGCGTTAAGACGCCGAGGAAGCCAAGCGACAGCGCAGCTATCGATCCACTGCGCGGATTCCCTGTTTCTGTGCAACCGCTGCGGCCCTGCCCTTTCTGCGGCGGTTCGGAGGTTTGAATCAACAGCAACATCGATCCAAAATTCGTAGTATGTACGAGATGTTCGGCTTTCGGCCCCAATGCGCCACCGTTAAGTAGGCGGCCGAGCAATTGGAACAAACGCACCGCCCCCTAAAGCGAAGACGTGGCGGAACTTGTTTCTCTTTCGGAATGGTATGGCGTTCTTGTGGGCGGCGAGCCAGACCAGCTAGCAAATAGGAAGTAGGCCAATTACCAGCCGAGCCGCGCCCACAGGGCACCAAGCAGCACGAGCAGGGCGAGCCAGCCCAGCATGACGACCATGCCGCGCGCGAACCGGCTCTTCACCTCACCGCGCCGAGCAGCTCGGGCCGTGACACCAGCACTGCGGCCGCGCCCACCAGGAGCAGCATCGACGAGACCATGATGGCGATCCACTTACTATCATCCATGGACGCCAATGCACGCGCCGTCTCGTCGTTCCAGTTACGGTGCGGGCCATCAGACGGGTGCGCAAGGCCACCGGAATAGGAAGTAGGCCAATTACCAGCCGAGCCGCGCCCACATGGTACCGAGCAGCGCGAGCAGTGCGAGCCAGACCAGCATGAGGACCATCCCGCGGGCGCGACCGATTAAGGCGACCCGTCCGGCGGGCGTCGCCAACGCGACGACAAACAGCGTGACGATGACCGCGACGATGACCAGGCCGAAAGGGGTCATGGCTGCTCAGAGCAGGGATAGTTGGACGGTGGCCCCGCGCCCGTGGGTTTCGAGGAACGCCTCAAGTGATGGCGGGACCTCGCCGCGCACGGAGCACCGCTGTTGCAGCGCCTCGGCAATATGCCGCCGAAATCATTGAGCACAAGATAGATGTCCCGGTCGAAGCCAGGAACAATTGACGGGGAAGAACGCATAACACCACTCCACCGAGCCGGAGCATCAATCCAACAGGGGCCCGGCAAGGGCGTCAAGATCGGCTGCGGTGATGGGCGTTATGCGCCACGGATTGGAACGGCCCCCCACAAGGGCTGGGGGAAATGTGGGTCGGGGCGCCCTTTACTGGCCCGTGCAATGGCCAGCCGACGCAAACGCTCCCTGTCATCCGTCGTTCCTATGTCCGGCGAGCCGCTCTTCGCTCGACGTCAGCAGGCGCACTGTACTTTGCCCACTCACGTCGGTGCGCTCCGCGCTGCTCTGGAATATCCGTGACGAAAGAGAGATTGCTGCCGTCACCGTATAGCATCTGTCTGTTCGACATCGTTCGGGTCGCATGCGCGAAATGCCGCGAGTGTGGATCACCTAAGTTCAAAAGTGAACCGACCCACGGCTTCGCAACGGTTTGTTCACCTTGATGTAGGGAACAGCAAAGCGGCAATAGCCGGGCCTCATTTCGCGCGCTGAGTATCAGACCGCTGCTGCTGGGGGCCAAACGGAGATGTCCGATGGGTGTGGCAGGCTTGCGCTTCGCGCAATTGAAAAGATCGTTCCGTGTTCGAGCGGCCCTTGTCGGCGTGCTCCAGGAGTTGCCGTTTGTCTGCGCGGTGGTAATTGCAGTCGGCTCGACAGTCATGATCGTGATCAAGCTCTGCAAGGATTTGCCGGAGTGAGGCGGGCTGACCGCCATGGCGCTCATGCAGCCCTTTGTCTACCGATCGGCATATAAATACACTCCCGCTGATTTCAGCGCGGAACGGATATGACAGACCCATTGACGGCAGAAGCAATCTACCTGCGGCTCGGCAGCCTGATGGCCGACGCCCCCGACCTCAAGGCCGACCCGACGCCGATACACGCCGTGGGCTCGCTCTGGGGCCGCGCTATCGCGCGTCGCGTATTAATAGGCGCAAATATAGTTTCCGTACGCATCGTAGCAACTGCGGCGGTACGCAGCAGCGCCAACGGCAGCCGCGCCTACCGCTGCCGCTCCGACACCGTAGCCCCGATAGCCGTAGCCGCGATAGCCGCCCCGATAGCCGTAGCCCCGGTAGCCTGCGCCGCGCACTGCAACAGCGCCGCCGCCCCGCGGTCCTCGAACTGCGACCGCACCGCCGCGGTAACCGCCGCCACCCCGATAGGCACCTCCGCCGCGCCGAGCCTCGGCATCATCGGGGATCAAGCAGGCGATGAGCAAAACGAAAGCGGCAAGAGGAGCGAGAATATAGCGGAGCATGACAGAAACCCTTCTATGAAGTCCTTAAGCCCCGCTCGCGAGATTGCGGCTCTCTCCGCGCAGGAGGTTGATGTAGATCAATCGAACCTGCGCACTGCGGTGCCTACGCTATGTTCCCGCACCTGTCAGGAAAAGAATGGTCGCTTCCGAAGCGCGATCACGTTCGGCCGCCGTGTTCGGTGCGCCTTTTGACCTCTATCGTAGCGGTCACGCGCAGTATTGGGCCAAACTCGTCTCTTGCCTCGACTTCGATAGGTCCTGTGCCAGCACCAAAAATGATGGTTTCTCCTAATAATTCGCGCGCTAACCGTTCGACGGCCTTAAGGTCCGCAAGATCGATACCCTCATGATCAATAACGACGGCCGGACTGCGGTAGTCGAAGTAAAACCTTGGCATGCCGCACCAACTTGCACTGCCGGGCCGGGTTCCTAGTTTTCCCGGAGGCTTGGCAATGCCTCTGGTCCTGCGGATTTTTCTCAGCCGACTGCCGAGTTTTCCCGGAGGCTTGTGATGCTCTACTTGAGCTGGTGGAACTAAGTTTGCGCGCGGCGGCTTCGGGCTCGGCGAAGGGGCGTTTCTCGACGTGTTTGTTCATGCGCCGACCGGTGAACGGTGTAGATGTGCACCTCGTACGCAATCGGGATCGGCTCGCCGCAGAAGCACCTCGACCAGCCGTTGGAGTTTTGCGTCGGCACCCTCAGCTTGCATGCGGCGCTTCCATGCGTGGAAATCGCGGTCGCGTCGCCAAAATCGTCCTCGCGAAGCGTCGGCTCCACCTGCTGCGATGCCCGCTCGAATGCGGCGCGGGCTTGGTCGAATGTTGAAGCCGAGCCCGAGCGCTGCGTGCTGGGCTCCATGCCTGGATAAAACCCAAGACGTCAGGCCATTGATCAGCGCTTATCGGCACGCCAGCGCGGATTCCGATCGTCCCTATGCGGACGTCGGCGGAATAGATGTGCCAGGTTTCGTGTTGATCGTTTTCGCTTCGGCGCTGGGTCAGGTCGGTCATGGCAAAGCAGGATGGGAGCCGGTTGCGCTACCCCGTACATCGGTTGCGCTTGCTTGCACCCTTCCGCAGCCGCTCCCTCGACCAGCGGGTGAGGACTTCGGTGATCATCCGTGCTGCTTTTTCTTCAGCAACATATCAATGGCCACGAGGCCCAGGTCGAGCGGCAGCCGCTCGCGCTCCTCCGGCGACATCCGGTCGTAGCTGCCATCCTGTTTCAGCTTCTCCATCGCCATCAGCGTGATCAGCATGCCCGCGACGATGGTGCGATGGTCTTGGTGGAACTTGCTCAGCTTCGGCTGCTGGTCGTACTCGTCGAGCAGCTCGCGGCCGACGAGCTGCATAGCTTCGGGGTCGTTCGCCGTCGCCGCCTTGGCGAAGGCGTCGCGCAGGGTCTCGATGCGCTGGTTTTTCCTGATCATTGCTTGCTCATATCGGCGGTGAAGTTTGGCTTTTACTGTTTGGTCTCCCAGCCGAGCAGCGTGCCTGGCGTGATCTGCAGGACCTTGCAGATGTCGGTCAGCTCATCGACTCAAGTCACCTCGCTCGCCGTCTCCCAAGCGATGACCTCGGCCTCGGTGGTGTCGAGGCGGCTCGCCAGCTCGGCGCGGCGGAGCCCGCGCGCGATCCTGAGCGCCTGCAGGCGATGCCCGACCTCGCGCTCGACATCGGTGATGGGCTCAACAGGCTCGTGTGGTCGTCTAATGTCACCTCGTACTCTTGGCGTTCCAGCGGCTTCGTCGGGTCCCCAGGAAGAACGGGCTACCAGTAGACGCCGGTTTTGCGAATTTTGAAATGTCCGCGCATTGCCTTGCTACAATTTGTAAAGACCCGTGGTTCCCGCTATGGCATTTTGATCCGGCCAAGGGTCAGGGCCAACATGCTTAGCGCACGCGCGTACCGAAAGTGGGCTAAGGCTTACCGCGCACAGGCGGCGGCTCCTGGGCTGGCGCCCAACAAAGCCACCCTGCTGAAAAACATCTCGCGAAGCCTCAGCGCGCTCGCTAGCCAGCTCGAAATGCTTGCCGTGTACGACGACGAGGTCTCGCGACCGTCCTCGCCGCCATCGCGCAGGCCTCGGTCACGATCGGGCCGACCGTTGCTCCGACCAGCATCCCGAGCATGAAATGCTTCATCGGGCTTCTGCTTCAGGGGGCCGTCCGAGCCGCTTTCGCCGGGGATCATGCAGAGCATCTCGTCTTCAGAGAATTCGACATTCCGGTACTTCTTGCTTCCCGCGCGACCGACGCCTGAGGTCGTCTTCGTCGGCCTTTGCCGCCATTGCACAGGCCCCGACCACGATCGCGCCGATTGTTCCTCCGATCATGCAGCCGACCAGCATCCCAAGCATGAACTGCATCGGCGCCCTCCTTCACGTGCCCGTCCGAGCCGCCGACTTGGTCGCGATAACCTTCTAAACAAACCGCTCCTCGATCGCTTGAGGGGGCGGAACGTCATGGTGCTTTAGGTGCATCAGCCAGCTCTCGCAGAGAGCATTCTTCTGAAACCAATCGGCAATGAGGCGGCGTATCTCCGGTTGCTCGATCTTCATCAAGCCGCCGCCCGGCTTTGCTTGTGGCCATTCGTGCGCGCTTGCCCGTTGAGCTTTTTCGCGTTCGCCTTGATCTTGTGCGCCGCGCGACCGCGTGGCTTCTTCGGACGGGGCTCGACTGCGTTCGCCTTGGCCTGTCCCTGGCGGACCGAGACTTCGCCCAGCCGCTCCAGATAGTACAGGTTCAGCCTGATCTGCTGCGGTGACAGCCCGGTGTCGCGCGCGAGCGCCGAGATCGAGATCCACGCTCACATCGACTGGCTGCCCCTTGCGCTGCTCAGTCGGCTCGGCGTGCCCTTCGTAACCACCATGCATGGCCGGCTCGACCTGCCGGGCCTTTCCGAGGTGCTGCGGCAGTTTCCCGGCGCGGGCTTCGTGTCGATATCGGACCATCAGCGTCTGCCGTTGCCTGAGGCGAATTGGATCGCCACGATCCAGCACGGACTGCCATCGAACAACTTTCGCCCGTCTTTCGATCAAGGATCCTATTTGGCGTTCCTCGGCCGCCTGACCGCGGAAAAGGGCCCCCAGGACGCCATCCGCGTCGCGCGCGCCGCCGGAATGCCCTTGCGCATCGCCGCCAAGATTCCGCGCGGCGAGACGGGCTACTTCAAGAAGCAACTTGAGCCCCACATCGACGGTCGGGCGCTCCAGCTCGTCGGCGAGGCGGATGAGGTGAAGAAGCAGCCGTTCCTCGCAGAGGCCGCGGCCCTGGTGTTTCCGATCGATTGGCCGGAGCCTTTCGGCCTCGTCATGATCGAGGCGATGGCCTGTGGGACGCCAGTGATCGCCTATCGCTCCGGCTCCGTGCCCGAGGTCGTCGAGGACGGCGTGACCGGCTTCATCGTCGAGAACGAGGAGCAGGCTGTCAGAGCCGTGGGCGATCTGGGCCGGCTCGACAGACGAAAAGTACGCGCCCGCTTCCACTTGATCAGCTAGGATCCCTTCGGGCGCAACGAACGCCACGCGGCGAATCGCCGAAGCGAGCTCGGAACAAGCGATTGAAATGCGAAACATCCGAGAAGCCGACCTCTAAGGCGATATCGGAAATTAGCCGCGCGCTGGCGCTGGAATCGGTCAGCAGTTTGAGCGCTCGTTGGAGGCGTAACTCATTCACGTGCCCGGTGAACGATGATCCTGATGATGCCATCAGGCGCTGCAGATAGCGAGGTGAGATGCCTTGGCAACGAGCTACCATCTCGACGCTGAGCCCTGGTTCTTGAAAGTGTGTCTCGATGTAATCGAGGGCGGCGCCGTGGCGCGCAGTCACGACAGCGCTCGCACTGCTCTCGCCCAAGGGAGCGCACTCGCCGATTGTGAGCGCCAGGAGATCGTGGATGTGAGCCACGACCGCATCTCGCAGCTTCGGGGTGGCCAGAACACTCTCAGTAAATGCCGACTTGAGATAAGCCATGAGAAGTCGGAGCGCTTCACTTCGGTGAGAAATCGGCCGCATAGCGCGGCTTTCGACGTTCGTCACGCGCTGTGCGAGGGCGTCGCGCGGTACGGCAAGACCGAATAGCAATCCGTCGACATAGGTGACGGTGGCCGGCTCGGAATGCAGAATTGCGATGGCGTCGCTGGCGTGAAGCTCGATTTCTTGACAGCGCTGCGATAGTTGACTTTTGCCGGGAGAACAGAGGACGACTCCGATCGAGTCATCAC
>NZ_JBVVPO010000082.1:0-33549 GCF_055811795.1 Bradyrhizobium sp. MI1.7 | reverse complement strand
ACCTGCATAACATCCTCCTTCGCTGCAGTTGACGCTTGAGATTCCACCGCGGCAAGGGCGGGGTCCATACCATTGGCTCCAGGTTGGCAAGAAGAATCTTCACGTCACAGCATTGGTCGGACAGCCATGTGTTCGGACTGTTTGCGCGGTTCACATGACCGCTGGCCATAATGCCCTCCGCGGATCAGGTCCCGGTCAATACCTCGCATTCGACGATGCTGTGGCCCATGTGGGTTGTCCTGATCGCCGGATCGACCGGCACTGCATTACGTGCTGTTCGCCTTCCCAACCGTTACGTCACGCCGGGCTTTCCCGTGTGATCTCATTTCACGCCGCGAGGGCGGCGGGTTCCTTGTAGCGTTCGTTCCTGGCCATCATCGCCCAAGCCATCCGGGCGAGTTTGTTGGCGAGTGCGATAGCGGCAACCTTGGTGGGGCGCCGGGTCAACAATCGAGTGAGCCAGGGCCGATGATCGGTGCCATGGATCTTGGCATAGCGGATGACGGCGAGCGCGCCAGCCGTGAACAGGCTGCGGATAGCGATCGCCTTGCTTGCTGATACTGCCAAGCTTGTCCTTGCCCCCGCTCGAGTTCTGCTTCGGCACGAGCCCCACCCAGGCCGAGAAGTCCCGTCCCGATCGGAAAGCCTTGGGATCCGCAATGCTGGCGACCAAGGCTGTTGCCAACGCCGGCCCGACGCCGGGGATCACGTCCAGCCGTTTGCTCGTCGCGCTTGATCGATGCCAGGCGATGATGCGTCGGTCGAACTCCAGGATTTGGGCCTTCAATGCCCGCAATTGACTGCCGAGAGCAGCAAGACACGCACGGGCCACCTCGGGGAGCCGGCGGTCGGCTATATCGGCGACGACTTCCAGCAGTTGCTCGACACCCCCGCGCCCGACAGGGGCGACAATCCCGAACTCGGCGAGATAGGCGCGGATTGAGTTGATCACGGCCGTCTGCTGGCGGATGAAGAGATGGCGCGCCCGGTGAAGCATCAGACAGCTCTGTTGCTCGACCGTCTTGGTCGGCACGAACCGCATATTGGGTCGCGTGACCGCCTCGCAAATCGCCTCCGCGTCGGTGCTGTCGTTCTTCTGCCGCTTGACGTAGGGCTTCACATAGGCCTGAGGCATCAATAGCACCGTATGCCCCAACGCCTGCAGTTCGCGGGACCAACGGTGCGATGATGCGCAAGCCTCGATCCCTATAAGACATGGTGGCACCTTCTGGAAAAACGCCAGGACGTGCCGGCGCCGCAACTGACGGCGTACGACCACCTGGCCGGCTGCATCAACGCCATGCACTTGAAAGACCGACTTCGCGATATCCAGGCCGACTGTCGAAAATGACTGCATAGGCTGCTCCTCCGAATCGTGGGAGCCTCAGACGGCGCCCACTCCTTGGCACTCTCGTGCCGGTGGAGGAGCCGTCCACAGCATCAAAACCGGACATCAACCAGCGAAGGACCGTGGGTCTCACAGCACTGGCGTACACTGCATGTCTGCTGCGACGATGAGCGGCCCGTTGTAGGCAGTTCGCAAATCAGCGATGGCCGCATCGAGTTCAAACAGACCGAAATGACTGACGATGAGCTGCTTGACCGCAGCCTCTTGGGCAACGCGTCCGACGACTGCCGGTGTTGCGTGCAAGGGAACATTCGCACCGGGCGGGATTGCAAGATGCATGATCAGGAGGTTCGCGCCCTTTGCGAATTCGACGAAGCCTGGATCGGTGCCGTTTTGGTCGGAGCTAAACACGATCGACACATTTCCGGTCTGCACGCGATAGGCCAAGGTTGGCATATTTCCATGCGGGATTTTCCGTGCCGTGACTGTCGTTCCCTCGCGCTGCAAAACCACGGATGGATCGCTTTTGACAGCGTCAATCACTCCGACATCAAGTCGAACGCCACCCGCCACAACGCGCCCCATATCGGGCCGCACGCCGCTGCCCCCCTATGAGCCGCCTAACGCCGATCCGAGCACTGGAAATGCGCCAGTCTTCTCGAAGTCTATGGCTGAGTGGGCGGACTTCGCAGCTTGGTGCACGGCAGCACCTCAAGAACCTGGGTCGGAACCGGTCCCGGTGGCCCGGTACATGGCGCAGCTCGCCGAGGGGTACCAAGAAGGCCTCGACGGCCCAGCGATGCATCGAGAGATTTGGGCGCGCATAACACGGCCGGGCCGACCTCGAGCTTTTTTAGGGGGAAGCTCGACGGGCTTGGTAAGCCGCGGTCACGAGACGCAAGGATGGCTTCCATCCCGGGGGTGGCCGGTTTAGGTGGAGGGCCGTCCCGCGACCGCGGATTGGAATCCATCCAATCCTGATCTCCGACAGCTTCGCAGAACTCAGCCGGTTTGAGCGTTCGCTATGTCACTTACCCGACATTAACTTTCGAAGAGACGGCTCCACATCTTGGAGCGGCCTGGCCGATGCGACTCGTCAACATCCGACCGATGCGGAATCTCGCACTATGAAACCAATCAGCCATTTGGACGTACTAGGGTGAGCGGAGCGGACGCTTGCTTCCACAAAACGGGATCGCACCGCTAGACATGCGGCAGGGAACGACAGCGCGTTCGTGAGGGCGATATGCAAGAATGTCAGGAAGCAGAGCGGTACCGAGACAGGCGGGGCAATGTCGAGAACGGGCTAGCGACGTGGCGGACCCGCTGGCCAGGCAGGAATGGCTTCGATTGGCGGCGGAAATGGAGAAGCTGGCCGAAGCGGAGAGTAAGCGCGCCAGCCGTTCCGCGATGGTCATGCCGAGTAAGCGTTCACGGCAAGAAACAATTTGACTAGCTTGTAGCCCTAGGCGACGGCGACGCCGGCCAAGACCGCGACGGCGGTGCGCTCGATGAGCTCGAAGCCGCTCACGCGCGTTGCCCTCGCGCGATAGCCGGACCACACAAGGAGCACGTCCAGCCTGGATCCTGCAGGCGCGATCAAGGCGATGGTCATTGGCCAGCCTTGTTGAAGATATGCGCGGTGGCGATCTCGCGGGCGGGCTGCTCGCCTAGAAAGCCGGCGCGGTCGAGCACGAGAGAGGGACGGTCCAGAGCCGCCCCAATCTCGGCATTTATCGGGGACTGAGCGAGGCGGGAGTCAAAGAACTTTTCTGTTCACTGAAAGCATTTATGTTCCTAGCAATCATTGGCTTCAGCAAAACAGGTTGCCGAGCTGCCACCCATACGGCAGCGAATAGTTGTTGCGAGGTTTGCGCTGATTGTCAGTTTGCGCGTCCGCGCTCACATGGGGTCGATGATGTGGAGAACGTTTCTCGCCTCAGTGGGCTCAAAGAGCCCGAGCACACGTTCGCTTGGTGTTGAGTCGTGGCAAGCATCTGGCCAGCCAGCCAAGTCTACCATGGGTTGACTCTGCTAACCTCGGCGGAAAATCTTGCCCCGTTCGGCCGCGAGCGCAAGCTCCGTCCAATCGCGAGCAAGCTGCAACCAGCATTCTCGATCGACCTGGTCGAGGCTGTGAGTCGCCTCCTCCCGGCACGCCGCCGCCTCCTTATAAAATTGCTGAGCGGAGGCGGTCATCTTGGCATAGTGTGAACAACTTCCCAGGTAGACCGGTCTTCATCGTTGCCTCGGCACATAACCCGCAACACGAACGGAAAGCATGACGCGCATCAAAAAATCTTTTGACGGCTATGTTACTGGCAACACGATTTCGCCACTCCCGTTCCTATTTGCGACTGAGGCCCTTGAACGAGCTCGCCCGAAGTAAACCCTCGGAAGTGATGTCGTGGTATTCAATGTCTGCGAAAAACGTCGGCTCTACCCAGGTTGCCTTGGGCTTCTTGATTGGCCGGGTCAGCTTGGCTTTTGGACTCACGACGGTATCTAGCTTCTTACGGATCTCGCTGGAGACGGTGCGAGACGAGCCCGTCCCGACCTTGCCCATGTAGACAAGCTTTTTCCCTTCCTGCTTCCCCAGGTAGAGTGCGGCGACTCCGGGTGGGGTCATTAATGAACCCGACCACGGGGAATTTGCCTTTCTGAACGGCTTTAATTTTCACCCAAGCTTCATTCCGGTCCGACCGATACGGCGCCTCAACCCGCTTAGAGACGATACCCTCGTAATTGAGTTTTGCGGCGGCCTTGAACAGCTCGTTACCGTCTCCGGTCAGGTGTTCGCTGTAGAGCGCGGGCGCCTCGACGCAGTGGGTATCGAACAACTCCTTCAACAGCTCCTTACGGGCAAGCTGAGACGTTCTGCGGAGATCTTTGCCGTCCAACCACAGAAGATCGAAGGCGTAGTACAGCAGGCGATCCTGGCGGCGTCCTGCCAGCTCTGCCTGCAGTTCGGAGAAGTTGGTCCGGCCCTCGTGGATGACGACGACTTCCCCATCGATGATGGCCGGGGGAATATCGAGAGCGCCGCCGATGGCTGAGAACTTGGTAATCCAGTTGTGGCCGTTGCGGGTGAAGGCCTTTCGGGAATCCCAGTCGATATGAGACTGGACGCGGTAGCCGTCGTATTTGATTTCGTGAATCCAGTCCTCGCCCGCGGGGCTTTCATCTTGAGGGTGGTAAGCTGGGGCTGAATGAAGCCCGGCATCGCTCGCCTGGTACGCTTTGCCACTTACGCAACTCACAATAAAATACCCGCCACAAGGTTGGACCAACGATTCTACCAACGTTACTGAACGTGTCTCCTAACTTTGAAGCCGGAGACGCGTTCCACTAGTGAATACACCCAAACGTTCTCTACAACCGCGAACGCCTTTGCAGGTTGTGTTATTGAGAACGCTTCTCGAACGGCGCACAAACAGGATGCGATAAAACAGAACGCCCCCCAGATCGTCTAAGGAATGTCACTTCTGCTTCGGGTTGGGCCGATGCTGTGCGGCTTGTTCAGAAAGAATTCGCGGTTGCCGAAAGCGGCCTCTGCATATTGGTCAATCGCGACTTGGATGGCCTCGATGTGCGCCCTGCACCAACCTTCACGCGTCGAAAGCCGACGCGTCTGATCGAGCGACTTCAAGAACTCGGGAGCGTCCTCCATGTCGGAAAAATACTTCGGTCGCCTGGGCGCAGAAGTCATCGACCTTCGCCTGCATCCGGCTCAGGAGGGCTTCGGCTGAAGCTGTCCCTATCCCCGCCTGGTGTAACTGGAGGATTTCTTTGCGCTGGCGGCCTATTTGCACGCGCATGCGCTCGATCTCAGAGCGGAGGAATTCGAGGGTGGGCATGACCTAACCTGGGATTTGGCTCAATAGAACGAAACAAGAACTGAGAGTCAAGCTCTGCGGCGCCGCGAGCCGCTGTCCGGGAGACACAGCCCTACGCGAAGCGGAGAGCGCACAAAGGCATCTGGGTCGAACCGAAGCTGCTGGCGGAGATCGAGTACCGGGCCAAGTCCTCCGAGGGAAAGGTGCGGCACCCATTTTTCGAAGGCCTGCGCGAAGATATTTGATTATGCCGTGTACTCATCTGTGGACGCCCCGCGAGATGCAAGCGGTTTTTGAAGAAGATCCGCACGTAGTCGGATGCTGCATCTGTCCGGCCTCTGATGGTGCAGCGATGAAGCTGCGGCCCGTATGGTAGTCCGCAGACCGGAACCCAATCATAAAAGCGTGCTCCAGGCGCGATGAGTACATCTGGTTCTTCCGGCCCCCTCTCGCCGACTGTTGCGCCATACCCTCCTTCGACCGACTACATCTCTGACGACCTCTGGCCCGCAGTCTGATGCAGGACTGAAGCCTTGGCAGACCAGTGGGTCTCTATGCATAACCCCAGATACGCTGCTGGGACGCGCTCCGTAATTTGTGCCCCACGATCTCAACCGCCCGCATCAAGCTGCGTTCCTTAACCGGCCCCGGAGCGGGGTCGCGTTCCTATCGTTAGGAACACGGCGGTCTTTTAGGGAGCGTTAGATGCCCGCTGCACCCGCGTCCAGACTAGATCAGCGCGAAGCGCTCGCTACATCGCGCTTTAGCGCAGCAAGTCGCTGGCTGCCAAACGGTTGATCGTGGCGAAGCGCTGCTCGGCGCTGCCATCGAAATCTATGTCGGCCACCAGATCGAGCAGACGCTGATAGGCATGGTCGGCGACCGCGACCGGTAATGGCTCTTCGTCGAACGTATCGACATAGTTGTCGACGACCGTATTCAGCAGCCGACACAGACCGCGGTAGTCTGGCTCGTCCTTGCAGACATCGTAGAGTTTTGCTGAAATTCGCGGAAGGTATGCAACCCGTGGTGCTGTTGCGAGAGCCACGTATGCAATGCGTTCATGATAGCCTCTTCGAATAGGGAGAAGAAGCTACTAACTTATACAGCCCGCGGAGAGCATCGACAAATGTGGTTTTGTCAAGTCCCTATGCACCATATGCAGCCGTGTCGGAACTCGACACTTTACCGTGCAGTCGATCGCCCGCCGCATAAGCCCGTCCAGCACAATAAGACGCCCCGCTGACCACGAACCGTCCAGCCGGATGATCATTTGGCACTCATGCCGACCATTTGTGAGGCGACCCCGGTCGGCAACTGCTTCCAAGGGTAACCCACCGTGGACCGCATGTTTCTGGCTGTCATCGTCTCGGCACTGCTGCTACTTACCGGCGCCTTAGGCTTGGCGCTCCGCGGACTTGGTGGATCTGATATCAGCGCGAAGCACTCGCTAATCACGCCCTCCCTCGTCCCGCCGTCTCCTGATCCTGCGACGGTGGGACAGGCTGCTCGTCCTGAATTTCGTCCAGGACGAACGGGCGAACCTCGGCCAGCTCGACCACCTGGGTGACTAAGATTGAGATCTGCGCTCACAGCAGTACTATTTCTGTCGACGCCCGACCGCAAAAGGAATGAGCCCCATCTCCCCGTCCCATTCAGATACCGCTGAGAGTATTGCGCTCCCGCGCATTAGTCGGAGGATGGCTGTCGGGAGGATGCGTCGCGGCCGCTTAGCAAAGGGCCGCGACGAGAAGGACGTTGGTTGCGCCGTGGCTTTTACTTCCCGCCGGATCCGCCGGCTCCCCCGGCCCCACCGCCCGCTTGGCTGCCCATATTGTTGGTGTTGGACCCGCCACCCGTTGGCTGCCGTCCCATGCTGTCTCCAGCTTGGTTCTTCATACTCGAAGCGCCGGTCGTTATCTTCTTCTTGCCGGCGGACGATGGGCCGACTTCACCCTGCCCGGAGGCGCCCGGCGCGGGCTGGTTGGATTGCGCGTATGCGCCCGTTGTTGCGAGCACGAAAATGCAGGCGGAGGCCAAAGCAATTTTCTTCATGAACGTCGTCTCCCTTTGGTTTCTAAGTTTTCGACAACGGCATAAAGGATGGCGGCGTTCCTATTGATATCGCGACGCGGCCGATTGTGACGAGTGCATGCGCGGGTGACCGGGAAAAAGCCTCACCCTCGCGTGGGGCTCGGGGAAACCCTGCACCCGGCCGGACGTTCCTAACGATGGGCAAGTAGCGACCGTAAAACGAAGCGAGCGTCGCAGATACGGAGCGCCAACTCAAGGGAATCGAGCCAATACAGCGATTCTGGAGGACGCCCATGGACACCGAAAAGCAACCGCCTCGAGATCAGGCCAAAAACAGCTGGCCGAGACCGCCGTGAAAACCGTGGCGGACAAAGCAAAAAAGGCGGCGGCTAGACGCATCCCCAAGTCAGTCAAGAAGGTGGCGACAACAGTCGCCAACGCTGCCGCGAAGAAGAAAGCAGTCAAAAAAGCCACCAAAAAGAAATCTGCCAAGAAGTCCGCAAAGAAGTCGGCCAAGAACACTGCGCCCAGGAAATCAAAGAAGGTCGCTAAGAAGACCTCGAAAACATCAGCAAAAAAGAAGGCCTCGAAATCGAGGCGCTGATCACCAGCGGCACCCGCAACCAAGCGCTGGTCGTCAGAGCGTGTGCCGGCGCACCGATGTCGCCTTCCTGCGGGGACCTGATGAAGTCGAGCTTGCCCACGGACTGTTCGACGGTTGCGATGACTGCAAGCGCCTGGTTGGCCGTCGGCACTTCGGTCGCTAAAACCGCGACATTGCTTCGCTTCCGAAATCCGATGATGTAAGTCAGAAGTTTCGGGACGGTCATGACGTCCACCTGCTGAAAGGGCGGCCCCAGCCTACGGTGCCTGTTGCTAGTTGGAGCCGCACTTCGAGCAAACGTTGTGATACTGGCCTGGAGCGCGATGCCAATGCTGGTCGAGAGCCAGCGTTCCTACTGAAGATGTGTGGAGGCAGGCTACCCGGGAATTTAATGTGGCGACGTATCGTTTGTTAGCGCGCGAGCGCGCCGAAAGCAGAGGATGGCGTCGGTGCGCTGGACAAGCCGCGCGCTCGCGGCCCCAGCCGTCCCCGGCCTCCTTTGTCCCAAAAGCCCCGGAGACGATTGAGGTTGTCGCGCGCTGCGTTACCGATAGAGCAGTGCAAGGATGATCAATGCCGGTGTAGTCTTGCCGACCGAGATAATTAGCACGATGAACATTCGCTCGTTCACGGCGTCCCTCACGGGACGAGAATAGACCTGGGGCAGGACGCCTTGGGTATACAAGTGAACAGATGAAACAGAGGGTAAGGGACATCTCGCTTCGGTGCGCTGGGCCGATCGGCGCGCTCGCGGCCCCAACGTCCGCCCCGCCTCCCGGCCTCCCGGACGCTTGGGGCTGTCGCGCGCTGATCAAGTACGACGCTGCAAAAATGCGCGTGGTTATCAGGGATAGTCCGATGCGCGACCTGCTTAGTCCGCGTGAGAAGCGATTATTGAGGCGCTTGGCTGCCCGGGAAGACTGACGCGCAGATCGCGGAGCGGCTCGGCGGCACCGCCAAGCAAGTTTGACAGCAGAAAGTCAGGCTGCTCGCGCGATTGCAATCAATTCGCCCGACGAGATCGCCGATGCAGCTGAGCGATGGGCGGCCTGGCCGCGCTATCGAGGCATCACGTAGAAATCTCGCTGGCGAAACCACCCCCACGCCTCGTCGGAACGGTCGGCGCACACCAGACGATACATTGACCTAAGGATCAAAGATGCGCCGCTGCTACTGGTCCAGGGTTAACGAATGGTTAAGCCGGATCTGGGAGGTTGCAATGGGGGTGACCTAAAACGAGGTCCACATGTTGAGGCTGAAGAAAGCTGCCCCGGTATCCCGCACTTTGAACATCGGCCAGATCGACACCGCCGAGTTGCTGCTGCACCGCGTGTACGCCTTTGGAGCGGCCGAGGGACATGCCTCCGGCGAGTCAGTGGGGCAAGACGCTGCGGGCTGGGAACGGGCAGAAATGGCTCTGCTACAGGCGCAGATCGACACCCAGCGTCAAATTATCAAGCTGCTCCGCAACGAATTGTCAGACGTGAGGAAGGAACGGGACGCTTGGCGCAGTCGGGCTCACAGGCTGTGTCGATCGGTTTCGACTGACCTCACAGCCACCCCGCGCCCCGGATCGTTTGCGGCATCTCTCCAGCAACGTCGAATACATTTCCGGCAGCATTGACTCAAACAACTGCCGCAAGGACCGCACCTCGCCGCCACCGGCTGCCAACATAGACCTGCACGATGTCGGCCAGTCGCGCAACTACACTCCTCCAAGTTACCTACTTGGTCCCAGTAAGGCTCTTTGCGCGCCGCTCCGCCTGCTCCAGCGCACTTTTCGCAGCTTGAATAGCGCGGTTGTGTGCCGACTCCACTTTCGACAGCGCATCGTTAACCCTGTGCCCGGTGTCCCTGTCCTCCTTTGGCAGAGCCTCCCAGGCTGCACTCTTGTCCTTATTCCTCGCGTGCTCGGTCATGATCAGCTTGCCGCGAAGGTCATCTATCTCCCCGCTGCGCTTGCTTCTGTTCTTGCGTCGGCGCATTCCACTACGCCTCCTCGCGCTCGTACTCGCGGCGAAGTTGTTTCTGTTAGGATTGTTAGCCATGGTTATCCTTTCTGCTGCAGGGGTGATGCGCCGGACGTCGCCAACCACCTGATGGAGGGGCAGTACAGCAGCCCGATCCGCATCGTCAGCTTCAACACCAGCGAGGGCTAGTCGCGCGATGCATCGGAGGACATTGCCGAGGAGCTACAGCGGCGCTGCGCTGAGTGCGGTGAGGCCCGCCGAGCCTCGAGGGCTTCCTCAAAGCCCACGGGCGCGGCGTCGATATCCAGCTTATGCTCCTCTAGCATCGCGCTCCACCGACTCCTATGATGCGGAGAGCAAATTCGGACATTAATCGAAAAAGCCTTTGGCTCAGTCCACCACCAATTGAAGTTGTTTGGTCAAGGAGCCGAACGTCTCAAGCTCCTTCTTGATCTGAGCGGCCATTTCGACAGAGGAATTTCCGACCGGTTCGGCCCCGAGTTCTAGCATGCGTGCTCTCGCCTCCGGCGAGTTGACGATCTCGACCACCTGATGATTCAGTTTCTCGACGATGGAGGGGGCCGTATCTGCGGGCGCCAATAAGCCGAACCAAGTCCCGACATCAAATCCAGGTATAGGACCCTCGGCGAGCGTGGGCACGTCGGGCAGTGCCGACGAACGCCGCGCCGTCGTGACAGCGAGCGCCCGCGTCATGCCGTCCCTGACCTGCGGTAAACCGGACGTGACGGTATCGAACATGACCTGCACCTGCCCCCCCATCAAATCGGCCAGTGCGGGCGCGCTTCCGCGATAAGGGACATGAACGATATCCGTCCCAGTCTTCAACTTGAACATTTCGCCGATGAGGTGATGCGCGGTGCCGGCGCCAGCAGTGCCGTAGTTCAAGCTGCCGGGCTTCTGTTTTGCCAGAGCAATAAACTCTTCCACGGTCTTAGCTGGCACCTGGGCGTTGACAACGACCATGTTAGGCACGAGGGCGATGACGGTAATTGGAGAGAAGTCGCGCCCGAAGTCATAAGGCACTCTGGAATAAGCACTCTGTGCGATGCTGTGATGAGTGGCGCCCATCAACAATGTGTAGCCATCGGGAGGTGATTTCGCGACCATGTCAGCGCCTATCGTTGCACCGGCTCCGGCACGGTTCTCGATGATAACGGGCTGCCCCCACGCAGCGGTCAGCGCCTGCCCGACGATTCGGGCAAGGACGTCTGTCGTCCCTCCAGCGGCGAACGGAACGATGATCTTGATCGGTCGATTGGGATAGCTCACGGCACGATCCTGTGCAGCGACGACAGTCGCGCCCACGATTACGCCGACAGCTGCTGCAAGGATCGTCCTCAGTACGCGCATCGTTTCCTCTCCTTTTTGTTATTCTAGCCGATACTTGAAGGCCGGCGTTTAGCCGAACTCCAAGGTCGTCAGCGACCGGCCGACTTCAGGTTAAGAGACTTCATAATCTGTTAAGAAGGCGGACGGCCAATTTAGTCCCACCCGCTGGGCCAAATATCTCAAAGCTTGCGGGCATGACAGGAAAAATCGGGATAAGTTCCCAAGATTTGCTATCAAATGACGGATTCATTCCAATTCCTGACCGTGGTCATGTATCCGATTTGAGGAGTGAGGCGGACATTCGGGCTTGGGTGACGTGATGCGTCCTCTGAGACGATTATCGCTGCCGCTTCTGTACGTTGATCCCAGTGTACTAAATGTCGAGCCAAAGCGGAGATAAGCGCCCGACACCATCGCCGAGCAGTCGAATGAGCAAAAGTGTAGGATTGCTGTGTCCGTAGGACCGTGACTTACTTCCCGTTTGCATGGATAGGGATTCCAAAAACCGCTTGTGCGATAGCCTCGCGGTCGATGTTCCCGAACGGGTCACGGGGCACCGCGTCTACGGCCGTCAATAGATCGGGAAGGTTGTGCTCGGGCAGATGCATCCCGGCCGTTGCCAGGATCTTATCGATTATAGCGTCGTCACTTTCGCTCCTTAGCTGAACAACGGCCGCAACGCGCTGACCCAGCATAGGATCGGGCACACCAAATGCCGCAGCATCCAACACCATGGGGTGCGCAATCAAGGCTCTTTCGACCTCGGTTAGTAAGATATGCGCCCCGGCGCGAACGATGACATCGGGCGCACGATTAGCCAGTGGCGCAACGTTCTTGAATTCTATCAACCGCGCCATCTAGGCTCCTTCTCGGCTCAGGTCATCCAATCTTCCAGAGAGACAGAGAGAGAGATCGAAACCTTTCTGTCGACCGGCCTTGTAGGTCTATTTTCTTCGAAGCCCCAGTGAGGTTCTTGCAAGATCGTAATTCATGACTGCACTTGGGTCATTGCACGGCAGCAATCAAATGCCCGGCCGGCTACGTCGTTCACCGCTCGTAAGTCCTTAAGGCGATAAGTTTGATCGTTCATCAACGCTACGGCACCGCTACATAAGTTCGCATTTTGATTACGATCGTAGCGGACTCCCGCCGATCCGACATCGAACTGCAATCAACGCTCATGAAATCTTATGGGTCAGTGATCTCGACTGCGGCGAACGGTATGTAGCCGCTTCTTAGATCGGCTATCAGAAAGAGGGTCCATGAAAATCGTCATCGCAACCACTCCGGCGCCCGGACATGTCAATCCAATGCTTGGGATTGCACGACTTCTCTTGGCCGAGGGTCACGAGGTGTTTGCGTTCACAGGGCGCGCCTTCGAGGAACGCATCGAGGCGATAGGAGCCACATTCCGGCCTATTCCCGCGAGCGCGGATCAGGACGTCGTCGACCCTTTCTCGAAATATCCCGAGTTCAAGACTCTGCCTCCCGGATTGGAGCTACTTCGCATCATTCTCGAGCGATTGTTCGTCGACCACATTCCAACGCAGCACCACGGATTGCAAGAGGTGCTACAGGAAGTCCCGGCCGACGTTGTCATCGGGGACGACTGCTTCCTCGGGCTACTGCCGATGCTCCTGCAGCCTAGATCGATCCGGCCACCTGTCGCCTGCTTCGGCACCTCCATCCTGCATTGGCCGCGGGAAGACGGAGCGCCCGACTTTCTCGGATTACCACCGGCAGCCAGCCCGGCTGAACATGCTGCAACCATTCGGGACCACGACAGAATCGTTCATCAGCCCCTTGCACTGCGATTGAACCGAAGCCTGCAAGAGTTGGGACTGGGACCGCTTGCAAACTCGCCATTTGAAGCGATGGTGAGGCTCTCCGATACATACTGGCAGCTGACAGTTCCTAGTTTCGAATTTCCTCGGGCATTACCGAAATCGGTGAAGTTCATCGGCACGCCGCCGATTATGCCGAACCAGGCAACGCTTCCGCCTTGGGCGGCAGACTTGGACGGCAAGCGTAAGGTTGTCCTCGTCACTCAAGGAACGGTCGCGAACCACGACTTCAACCTCCTGATTATGCCGACCCTGGCTGCCTTAGCTAATGATCCTGACCTCCTCGTCGTCGTCACAGCGGGCGGGCGGCCAGCCGAGGATATCCCGGGCCCGATCCCGGCCAATGCACGCCTCGCCAGTTATCTACCATTTGAATGGATCCTGCCCCGGGTCGACGTGTTTGTCACGAACGGTGGCTATGGCAGCGTCAATCAAGCGATGAGCTTTGGCGTTCCATTGGTCTGCGCCGGGCTGACCGAAGACAAGGCCGACGTCAACATGCGGGTCGGGTGGTCCGAGGTCGGAATTGATCTTAAGACAAACGCGCCGACACCCCAGGCCCTCCGCGAGGCGGTGCGGGCTGTTCTCGATACGGACAAATTCCGCCGACGGGCCTTGCTGATGTCTGAAGAATTCCGCGTTATTGATACCCGAGCTGAAATCATCCGCGACATCGGGCGATTGCAGCCCAAATCGGCCAACCGAGAACACGCAGCCTCGATGGCGACAAATTGATTATCGCGCCAAGGCCATCCAAGGAGGCGGATCGCCAACGATTGCCACCCGTGCCGTCACCGCATTGCGGGCGACACGGGTCCAGTTGCAGCAAACGCATCTAGTGACTGAAAAGGTTTCACTTCCGCCGGGCTTCCAAAACCGCACCCCATCCCGAACATCGCAACGAGCGACATTTGGAAACCGACGCAACGACTGCGCTATCACTACAGGACGCATATCCGCATGATGCTCCTCGGTGTTATTTCACTGAAAAGATCACATGGCGCCGATTTCTCGTCGAAAACTGCTCGCCGCGACCGCTGTCAGCGGTCTCTGGACAACAGCTGCAGCCGCGCCGACGGAGTCAGGCAGCTCTATTTCTCAGCCGCGCCGACCGGGTCGCGGCTGATTCCGGACCTCGCAACTTGGCACGAGACCAACAGAACCCCGACATACTTGTACCATCTGCGACCGATCACGGATCTACCCAACCTGCGCTTTTCGTTCTCTGATGCGCATATGCGCCTTGAGGCAGGCGGCTGGACGCGCCAGGTAACCCGGCGCGAACTGGGAGCCGCAACAGCGCTCGCCGGCGTGAACATGCGCCTCAAGGCTATCATTTCTATCTGTTGATCATTCAGCGGTTGCTCTGGAAGAAGACTCGAATGTCGCGGTCTGCGACCACACTGAACTCGTCGATTCGCCTTTCTTTGAGAACTGTGACAGCGCAATCGCGATCTCCTCCACAACGATTGGCCACCTAACTACGTCCGCAATCCCAGCTGCCACGAGCGTCTCCGCCCCAATTTCCGAGGATCCCCTCGTCGCGAGGACAATTGGTGTCGACGGAAGTGATCGGTGGAGATCCGTCGCCAATTCGAGCGATTTGGTAAGCGAACCGAGCTGCCCTACAATCACAAAATCGAAGCGGTCGCGGCTCACCTCAACGGCCTCGCGAGCCGCTTCTGCTGTCATGTAACCAACGGCCTCGTAACCCAATGCGGCAAGTCTTTCTTCATCCCCGAGTAGCCGAGCGCTATCGGTCGCGACCAGCATCACAACCTCCCCCGCTCCGAGCGGATGCGCTGCTACGTCGGGTACGGCAGGTTGGACGGGTGCTGCGGCTAGCGGCAGCCATACATCGAACCGACTTCCCTCTCCTTGACCGCTCTGAACATTGATCCCTCCGCCATGGTCATGAACGATTTCGCGCACCGTCGCTAGCCCTAACCCATTTCCATCTGGTCGCGTCGTAAAGAAGGGTTCGAAAAGCCGGTCCAGAACAGCGGCCTCCATGCCTTTGCCCGTGTCGATCACGGAAATTCGGACGTACTTTCCGGAATCAATCTTGTCGTGACTAAGGGAAATCGCTTCCCGCTCCTCGCAGAGCTCCATAACGACCTCAATCCGGCCCGCATGCGCTATGGCATTCGCCGCATTGTGACAAAGGTTCATGAGCACCTGTTGCAATTGCACACCTTCTCCATCGACGGTCACATTATCCGGACAATCCCCGACCACGAGTTCAACTCGAGAGGGTAGCGAAACGCGCAAAAGCGCGATGGTCTCCCTGACCAGCTCAGCAATGCTGATCGGATTACGACGGATCTCGCGGCGTCGACCGAAAGCCAAAATTTGGCTGATGAGATCGCGCGCTCGCTCTGCGCTTCGCCGTATGCCGCCAAGATGAATCACAATGGCCGCGCCACGGGGCAACTGTTCCTCCATCACCTCGGTGTGACCTAAGATTCCGCCCAGAATGTTGTTGAAGTTGTGTGCTATGCCGCTCGTAAAGGTCCCAATTACTTCCATTTGGCCGGACTGCTGCAGGCGCCTGCGGAGGCGAACGCGCTCCTCCTCGATAGACCGGCGGTTGATGGCATGGATGAAGGTATCAAGCGCCATTCGCAGCAGGACGAGCTCGCCCACCTCGAAGAGGTGGCAATCTCGGTCGATCACATCAACGCCAAGCGCTATCAGCCGTCCCTGACGATCAATGCTGATCGCACATGCCCATCCGCTGATGCCGACGCCTTCCAGAGTGGACTTATTGCGCCCTGCCGGCAAGCGGCTGACGTGGGCCACGTGGACGGCGCCATCCCGTTCACCTCCCATCTGCACCGCTAGATGCGCCGCTGTATCCGGCCAGCCGGCCGGAAAGTCTCTGCGGAGCCTTTGCCAAAGATATGAGTGGCTCGTTGAGCCAGTTACTAGAAGGTACGCGCGATCACAACCGATACGCTCTGCAAACAAGGCAACAGCTCGTTCAATTTCGACATCAATGCGCTCTGGCATCGCGTTGATGAAATTCATTGAGATTTCTGAAAGCAGATGCTCTAGATCCGCCCGTCTCTTAAGAGCGTTAGCGCGCGACCTCAGCCGGATACCGAGATGGACGAGAAATGCTACCAATGACAACGACGCTATATACAGCAGGGTTCTATAGAGCCGCGCCTCTTTCCTGGAAGCGAGCTGCCTCTCGAGAATCATGTCACGAAGCTGGTCTTGATCTGCCTTGCCCGGCAACGTCATCATTTCCTTCAAAATCGTATCAATCGATGGGAGGAGACTATGCAACAACCGCCCGTGCGCAAGGAACGGCTCAACCTGCGCGGTATGCCCAGTTCTTGCAGCTTGAATCTCAAGGCGGTCTAGTCGTTTGGCCGCTTCGTTGACCGCGCTAGATGACGTATCGAGCGTCAAATATAGTATCGCGGCCGATGCCGCGCCAATCTCAATATTCAATTCTCGTAGATCGGCATTGACCCCAAGACGGCTGAAGAAGGACAATGAATTGTGGAGGGCGGCGTTCTGTCTCTTGAAAACCTCGATCAACTGCTCTTGCCGTTCCACAGACGCTGCCAGCCGATCAACTCTCTCGCTGGTCGCGCTATTGAACGACGCGCTTGTTCTGAGTCGTGCAACCGAACCATGCGAAGCGTCGATCCCCGTGACAAGCGGATCGTAATTCCGAAGTAGACCAGTGCGGGCTGTGAATACGTCGCGGTACAATGCATCCTGGATGAGCCCAAAGTGCTCGAGTTCAGACAGTGCCTGGTCGAAGAGCTCTGCCTGCGGGTTGATTGCCCGCCACAACAACCAGGTGAGCAGCACCGATAGGCCGAGAATAATCACTATCGATCGCCCGGCGCTCATTGTGTACCTCTGGCAATTGGTTTTCCCCGATAATTCCCGGTGAGTGTTTTCAGATAAGCGACGATTGATCTGACCTGTTCGTCTGTCAATGTCCGGTCGAGCTGCGCCATTGCCATTCGTCTCACCGCATCTTCGAGAGTGGCGGCGCTGCCATCGTGAAAGTATGGAGGGGTCGCTTCAACGTTGCGCAGACTAGGCACACGGACCCGGCTCGGTCCTGACATGACTAGGGGACTAAAAATGCCTTGGCGAGTAATGAAGTTCGCTCCAGCGTTGACCCCTTGATGGCATGAGCTGCAGCCGAGCGCTTTGAATGTGCGATAGCCTTCGAGCTCGACAACTGAAAGAGCTGATGCGTCACCCTCAAGCCAGCGGTCGAAGCGACTGCCCGGTGTGAGCAGGGACTGCTCAAACGTCACAAGTGCGTCGAGAAGGTTAGCGCGGTCGATTTGCCTTCCGTAAGCGGCCCGAAATAGTGCGTTCAGAACAATGTCGGATCGCAATCTCAGAACAGCTTCTTCGACGCTGCTGTGCATGTTGGTCGGGTCCATGATCGACGCTTCTGCCTGCTCGTAAAGACTGCGATATCGTCCCTCCCACGTCAGGCGATAGCTGAGCGCCGCATTAAATACAGTAAGTGTATCGAGAGGCTTGGGTGTATCCGCATGCTTTGTCTTGGACTCAATTCCATTGGTGCGAAGATCGTGGCAACTGGAGCACGAAACCCGCCCGTCGGCAGACAATCGCGTGTCGCCAAACAGGCGCTCGCCTATAGCCAATTTCTTAGGATCAGCGCGAGGTGGCGGGGGGATGGGTGTTATGGGCTCGGCGTCTTCCCATAGCCTTTCAGAGGGAGACTTATGCTCCAACGCCACCTGCGCGACTGCTGCGCTCCCACATAAGGCCGCCGCACTCACCACTCCTATGATTCGCCTGATCAGACCCCGCGGCCAGCATTGATGCCGCTCTCTACGTCGAAGCGCCCGAGTCATTATCCCCTACACTACTCATAACGTTGGCATTTCCGTCCCACTCAGGCGCTCCTCTACGTTCCGCTCGCGGCGCACACACCTCGGGTCTCGGATCGGCTCCGAGAACTCAACGTCCCAGTTGGATTTGCAGCTTTTATCAAGCAATGGCCTCCTTCTGCGTATAGCCAGCGTCGAATGAACGTACCGGGCTCAGCCGCGGACCGCCATCGGAGCCAAAGAGAAGCACATGCCAAGCAGAACGTGCGGAAAGCCGCCAACAGCGTCGCCGGCACATCGGCAGACGATTTCCAAAAAACTCGCTGACACCCCGAGCAAAACGGCATGCTTACTCAAGCGTAACGAAGATGTTGGGCGCCATTTATGTACTGGCCGCCGGCTGGTCTGGTCCTCCGGAGGCGATACCCACATGCCTCCAACCTCGGAACTATCGAAGGGTGTTCGCTGCAGTGTCATTACTTTCGCTCGCCGCTACGGTGCATGCACTCTGTAGCGATCATGTTTCCGAAGCACTTCCGAGAAGCGTTAGACAGCTACATTCGTAATGCTGAGCTGTTTCCGTCAGGACTGATGCCAATAACGCCTTTTTTCCTCATCATCGAATGCGCTCTACTGATAGCGTAAAGACATAACCAACACCTCGCTCCGTGCGGATAATTGATGGGGAGCTCGGGTCGGATTCCAGCTTCCGACGCAACCGAAGCACCTGAACGTCGATGCTTCGATCAAAGATGTCCTCATGAACACGCGTTGCCTGCAGGAGATACTCGCGAGACAGCGGCCTTTGCGGCGCGTCGACAAAAGCCATGAGTAGCGCGTACTCTCCTTTCGAGAGAGCGGCGGGCTCTCCGCATGAGTTAGTCAGGCGACGCGATCGGCGATCGATCTGCCATTGTCCAAATCGCCAGAGACCGCTCTCCGCCCCACGTTCCGTAACCGAGGCCCTGGCATCTCGACGCCTAAGAACCGCTTTGATACGAGCCAGAAGCTCCCTCAAGCCGAACGGTTTTGTCAGATAGTCATCCGCTCCCAATTCTAGCCCGACGACCCGATCAATCTCGTCCCGCCGATGACCCGTCGTAATGATGACTGGCACGTCCGACTGTGCTCGGATTTCGCGGAGCAGATCCAGACCATCCTCCTGTCCGAGACGGAGATCGAGCACCACGAGGTCCGGCCGATCGCGGACAAGCATGCCAAGCACGTCCTCTCGTCTCGATGCCGAGATGGTTCTAAAGCTATTTTCGTTGAGATAGCTTGTTACAAGATGCCTCATAGTCATGTCGTCCTCGACGACAAGACATGTAAGCGTCTGGCGACTGGTGTTGTCGGAAGGAAGCAATGGCACCCGGCGTCAGCTCCGACGCGACCGCGAAAGGGTTAGTTTGGCCAGGCTGAGCCAAGGATGATCGAGCAAAAGTTTTGGCGGACATAGTTCACATCCTTCAACGCCAGGACATCGGCCTTTACATTTCCGAACGTCGTCAGCGGCTTCCTGATAATGCCGTTGGCGAAGTGATCTATGATGTTCTCCTTGAAGTTCGTCTCGCGTGGATGATGGACGCAGACATGGTCCCGCTGCTCGTACGTGAAGTCGTGATAGGCGATGCCGAGCACGTCCATCTCCACGCCGGTGGTCACCAGCGCGATGATGGGGCGCATATGCTCGGGGATACCGGGCGTGGTGTGGAGTGCGATTGCGGTCCAGACGTCCTCAATATCGCGTTCCGGTACGCCGTAGCTTTTCATGAACTCGCGTGCGGCATTGGCACCGTCGACCTCGAAGCGCAGGTCGGCGCTCCAATATGTCTCGGTGAGGCCCATGTCGTGGAACATCGCGCCGAGGTAAAGGAGCTCCGGGTCGTACTTCAGCCCGCGGCGCTCGCCGGTCAGCGCACCCCACAGGAAGACCCGGCGACTGTGGTTGTAGAGCAGGTCGTCCTCGGTATCGCGCACGAGCTGCGTGGCGGCGCGCGCGATAGCACTGTCAGGCACGCGGATGCCGGCGATGACGTCAGACATGGAGCGATCTCCTTCGTGGGTAGTGAGTTGGCTGCTGGTCGCCATTAGGCATGGGAGCGCTGTTCTGGACAACAAACAGGCTGCTACGGATCAGGACAGCCGTACGGCGTTTGCTGACAAAAGGCCCGCGGGACCGTCCGCGGCAGCCAAGACACCGGTTGCCGTCAGAGCTATCGATCTATTCCGATTCCGGCCGCCGGAAGCTGGCGCGATATTGGACAGGGGTGACGCCAAGACGCGTGCTGAACACGATTCGCATCCGGTCGGCCGACCCGAAGCCGCAATCGAAGGCTACGGCCTTCAGCGGCCGGTCGCTTCCTTCCAGCATCATGCGCGCCGCATCAATGCGTGCGCGCTCGATGAACTCATGCGGTGTGGTCCCGGTCGCCTGCACGAAATGCCGGGCCAGATTCCGGGGGCTCATGCCGACGATGCCGGCAAGCGACTCCAGGGTGTGGCGCTCCCCGATTTTGGCCATGACATGATGCTGAATGCGCGCGATTGGCGATTCCGGATCAGCGGGCGCGGTGAGATAGGGACTGAACTGCGACTGTCCGCCCTGGCGCTGAGCAACCACAACCAGTCGCTTGGCGACCTTGAGCGCCGTTTCCGCACCGTGCCGCTGCCCGACGAGCGCCAAGCCCAGATCTATCCCAGCAGTCACACCGGCGGCGGTGATCAGCCGTCCGTCGCGCACATAGATTAAGTCCGGTTCGACTTTCGCCTTCGGAAACCTGGCCGCCAGCGCTTCTGCATCCTGCCAGTGGGTTGTGACTCGCCGATCGTCCAGGAGTCCGGCATAGCCGAGCACAAAAGCCCCTGTGCAGATCGATCCATAAAGGCTTGAGCGCCACGGCAGCTCCTTGATCCACTCAAGCAGGCACGGTTCCGGCTCCGCTTCCGGCGGCGCCGGAGCGCCGGCCACCAGAATGATGTCGAAGCCGCCCACTGCCTCTTCGAAGGTCAGGTCGGCCATCAGCCGTATGCCGTTCGACGCGCGCAGCGGACTGCGGTGAGCGGCAACCAACACTGTTTCATAGCGGTCAGCACTGCCGAGAAACGTGTTGGCCTCGCTGAACACATCCATCGGACCAACCACGTCCAGGGCTTGGACCCCCTCATAGACAACGATCGCGACAGCTTGTACCGGCACGTCTTACTACCTTTCCAGTCTGGCTGCCTCATTATGCAGGTAGTCTGGAGCCTGCAAAGGCCCGGCCCGATCTGGGGAGCAACAGAACGCACACGGTGCATCTTGGTTCAGGGATTTTCTTCGTCGATTGGCCCCCAAACCAAGCGGTCCATGAACAGATCGTCACGGCGACAGGCGGATCCGTCGCGCCGTCATCGTGATCCCGGCGCCCTGTCTGGGGACGTCAACGGCTCGTCCTTGGAATCGGCAACGAAGATTGCCAGTAAGCTGGCGGGCTCCGTCGCGCTCGCGTTCTCGCTGATGCTGTGATGTGAGCCCGGCATTTCGTAAAAGCCCTCACCTTGATGATAAACCTTCGCGGGCTCATTGCCGACCTGGCTGCGGATGGCGCCGGACAGTACATAGGCGTAGATAAATGCCGAGGCTGCATGGTGATGAGCCATCGATTTGCCTCTGGGAGGATAGGTCACCGTCACAGCGACTATCCTCTTTCCGTCGACATTTGGCAGTGCGTGCTCGAAGGCTACTTTCACCTGCTCCCGCTCCTGCGCGATGGCAGGCGGAGCTCCCAGAGCGATCGCAGCTGCTATCAGCGGGACGAAGGCTGTTTTCGTCGCTCTCGTTGCTGCTTTTGCCGTCATACCACGAGGGTTTGAGAGCACACCAATCTGATAGGCAAATCCGCGGATCGACATCATCGCATCTCCTCTTCTAACGAGTTCACGCAAACCACTTGAAACCAAGACGCAGGGCCGCGCGCTGATGGTCATGGTAAAGCTTCCGGTATAAAGCCCCGCCGCGCCATCACGCTCGGCCTGATCGGCTGCGGCCGCTGAGCTGCACCGAGAGCAGCGCGGCCAGACCGAATCCCGCAGCAACCAACGCGAGGCGCTCCGTCGCGCCATTGGCAATGACAAGAGCGCCCGCGGCGGCACCCATTGCGCTGCCGAGATAGATCGCGGAGGAATTCATTGAGAGACTGACCGGCGCCAGTGCAGGAGCCAACGCCACCAGCCGCGACTGCTGCGCGGTGATTAGCCCCCAGCTGGCCGAACCCCAAAGCAAAATGGCCGGCAGCACGACCACCATTGACCGTGCTGGTCCGAGTGCCGCGCCCAGTGAGAAGGCGAGATAGGCCGCGAGGGAAAGCGTCGCAGCAACGATCACGGTGTTGCGCCCGCCCCAACGATCCGCCGCGCCGCCGCTGAGCTGGGTGCCGGCCGCACTGGCCAGGCCGAAACCCAGCAGCACCGGCGCCAGCGTCTGCGGGGCAAGGCCGGCGATGCGGGCTATGAAGATACCAAGATAAGTGTAGACCGTGAAGGTGCCGGCCACGGTCAGCACGCTGGTCACCAGCACGCCCAGGATATCGCGGCGCTTGGCCAGCGCCAGACGCTCACGCAGGCCGACGGTGACGCCAGGCAGTTGGCGCGGCAGCCGCGTGAGAAGCCCAACAAGCGAGATCGCCGCCAGGGCCGCCACGCCGAAGAAGGTGGCGCGCCAGCCGAAGCCCTGCCCCACCAGAACGCCCAGGGGCACGCCGGCGATGATCGCCAAGGTCAATCCGGTTGTAATAGTGGACAGTGCTCGGCCACGCCGCTCCGAACCACCAACCGCGGCGGCATATCCGCTGGCTGCCGGCATGAAAGTCGCTGCGGACATTGCCAGCAGCAGCCGCGCGGCCAACAGTCCGGCATAGCCCGGCGCCAGCGCTGCGAGCAGGTTGCTCAGGGCGAAGCCGCCCATAGAGATTGCAAGCACGCGTCGCCGCTCCAGCCCGGCCGTCAACACGGCCATGACCGGCGCGCCGATGGCATAAGCCAGGGAGAACGCTGTGATCAGATGGCCGGCGGCGGGCAGACTGACGGTCAAGTCTCGCGCCAGGGCGGGCAGCAGCCCGGCGATCATGAACCCTTCAGTGCCGATGGCAAAAGCGCCCAGGGTTAGCCAGATGAGAGACGTCAGCGAGTTGACGCAGGGAGCTCGCCCGCGATCGGGATTCAACACAGAGTACGTCCCTGTCATGATCCTGAGACTTGCGATGGGGAATCTGGAAACGGAGAAGCAGCGATCAAGTCGCAAGCATTGGGGCACTTGAACCCCGGGATGAAACGTTCGCAGATGGCGGCGTTGACGGTGCCATACGTCGTTTCAGGCTTGTGTGCAAAGCCGGCGAAATACTCCTGGATAAAGCCTTCCTTGAAATTGATGCGGGGATACTTGGCGACGATTTCCTCGAGTAGCTCCGCGGGAAACTGATCGAACCCCACCCCGATTACATCGAGAAGAACACCGGAATTGAGGAGCGCTACTTCGGGGCGCATATATTTCGGAATGCCGGGCGTGGTGTGCAGCGCGATTGCCTCCCAGACGGCCTGCACCTGATGTTCAGCGATGTTGTGGGTGCCAAGAAACTGTCGGGCGGCGTTCGCGCCATCGACTTCGAAGCGTTCGTCCGGGCTCGAGAACTTCTTGATCAGGCCGAGATCGTGAAACGCGGCGGCAACGTAAAGGAGCTCAGGGTCGAAGCGCAGTTTCCTCTGACGTCCCTGCTCGGCTGCGAACAGGTAGACGCGAATCGAATGGTTGAAAAGCAGATCAGTGGAATGCTCGCGCAGGATGTCTGTAGCCTCTTTCGCGAGCAACGAATCGGGAATGACGAGTGCATTGGACAGATTTGGTGCGGTCATTCGTTGTATCCTTTCAAAAGTAAGTGTGGGGCTTGGCGGCGCCTCTAGCACCCTACCGCCCCGAGGAGACTGATCGATCATCCGACGGCGAGCACGATCTTTCCTTTCGGCTGAGGCCGCACGCGTTCCAGCATCAAATGAGCCTCGCGCGCATCCGCAAGAGGTAAGACTGCCCCGACGTGTGTTCGTAGTTTTCCACCATCGACGAGGCGAGCAATCTCTGTCAGGTATTGGCTCGTAACGTTGACCAGAAAGAAGGTGGCTCCGACACCGTAGCGTTGTGCAAGTTGCTGATCCGGATTGGACACCGTCGAAATCAGCTTGCCGCCGCGACGAAGGACCTGGAACGACCGGCTTTGGGTTTCACCGCCGACCAGATCGATGACAGCGTCCACATCCCGTACTTGTTCCTCAAAGCGCTGGGTCCGGTAATCAATCACGATGTTTTCGCCGTGGTTGCGAACGGCGGCAGTATCACCCGTTCTTACCGTTGCGATCGTTTGCACACCTGCATGACGGGCCAATTGAACCGCGTAGGTTCCCACGTTGCCAGCCGCTCCGTGAATGACGACCCTTTGACCTGCTGGGAGTTGGGCGTGATCAAACAATGCCTGCCATGCGGTGACGGCAACGACAGGAATGGAGGCACCTTCAATGTGGGTTAGCGAGGTTGGCTTGGTCGAAACCATCCCTGCGGAAGCCACAGCATACTCGGCATAGGCACCGATAAACCGCGGGTTCGTGACCCCATAAACTTGTTCTCCGACACGCAGTTCAGAGACCCCGGCTCCTGCGGCGACGATTTCACCTGAGAGCTCCGCCCCCAGAGTGAGGGGGAGCGGTTGCGGCAAAGCACTCTTTCCGGCCCTGATCCAGCCATCCCACGGGCCCACTCCAGCGGCTTCAACCTTGACCAGCACCTCGCCCGGGCCGGGCTCGGGCCGCGAGACGCGCTCGAGCTTCATGATCTCTGGTGGCCCAAATTCGTGCACGCGCCAGGCCATCATCGTTGAATGAGCTCGCTCTTCGTTAGCCTGAGGAACGATGGTGCCGTTGGTCATCTCATGCTCCTTTTGCTCGATTCGTGATGCCATGTCCCAATTGCCATCCCGGCAAACTCCGCGGTCGCGCGTGCCATAGCTCGCATCGGCGGCGGGTGCTCGCTCGTAATCGCGTCGCGATCGTTCGAGGCGTGTTCAGAAACGGCTTTCTCAATCGTGCTCTGCCTCGGAAAGGGTTTATGTCGCAATGGACCCTGTTTTCGACAACCAATCCGATCCTGCGGATCAGGACAGCCGGACGTCGTTTCCTGACAAAGACGACTACCGAGCCTTCGCCGGCACACAACAGTGGCACCGCTCGTGCGCAAAATTCCTGCTCGCAATGTCCGCGAAGCGGTTATCGCTCAGGGCCACAAGCGGCGGTGAACGCCGGTGCTGCCCAGCGCCTGCTCTACCTACAGCCGACATCTCAATGGCTTGAACGCTGTACGGCTTGGAGCCAACTCCGGAAGTCGCTCGCGATCATCTTTTTCCGTAGCCATGGTCATTTACCGGGCTGAATATGCACATTGTACTCGGCATTGCCGGCGCCGGGATTGCCAGTGCAATCTTGAGCGCCTCGGTATCAACTTGGATGGATGGGTCCGCTACCTGATTTCCGGCTGCATCGGCGGGTCTCAATAATTTGGATTGTTCGTGCCGTACGGCCAACTTGAGGCTTCAGAATACTTTTTTGACCACTGGCCAGCGGCCTGCACACAAGCAGACTGTAGTCTCACAGATCGCGAATACGCTGGTCCATGGAGGGCCGTGCAATAGTCGAGCTATCATTAACGGAACTGCCGAAGTGGGCAGATTATTTCGAATGTCGGCCCGTTAGCGGCGACAGCATTTTAAGTTCGCACGATTGCCCGCGTCATTCCTGATCCAATTTCCTGCTTCGTGACCGACGCCCTCTTGCGGCTCGTGCGTATTTGCCCATCTCCATATCCGGAAGGCGACGCGTTGCAGGCCCCAAAAACCGGGAAACACGTCGATGACATCACAGGCCGACGAGACCGCGCAGACCACGCGCATGGCGAATATTCCGTACGATCAGCAGGCCAAGATCACCATCGAGCGCAAAGGCCAGACTGTGTTGATTGGCATCAACCGGCCCTACATCGACAACCGGCTGGACCCGGACGCCACAGAGACCCTGGCGCGAGCCTACTACGATTACGACCGCGATCCCTCCCTCCGTGCCGCTGTTCTGTTCGGCTATGGCGATCGCTTCTCCAGAGGTATCGATGTCGATGCCTACAAGGCCTTCGCTCAGTCCGGAAAAAAGATGATGGATGGACCCGGCTTTATCGACCCTCTCGGGCGCACCAAGCCGGCCCTCACGAAGCCCCTGGTTGTCGCGGTGCATGGCGACACCTGGAATATGGCACACGAGCTTTTTCTTGTCGGCGACATACGCGTGGCGTCGGAAGACACTGAGTTCGGTCAGGACGAGAACACGCACGGCCGTTTTCCCGGCGGGGGTTCAACGGTACGTTTTCCCAGAGAGGCCGGATGGGGCAATGCGATGCGCTTCATTCTAACAGGCGATCATTGGGGAGCGAAGGAAGCTCTCCGGATAGGAATGGTTCAGGAAGTGACCCCGGACCGGGATGCGGCTCTGGCGAGGCTGTCGAGATCGCCAGCAAGATCGCCGCATGCGGTCCTCTCGGCATCAAGACGTCGCTGACCTCCTCGCATATGGCGCTCGACGACTCCGAAACGGCGCTGGGCAAGCTCGACGACCAATATCGTGCGCTGTACGCGACCCGGGATTTCCGAGAAGGCCGCGATGCCGAGGCAAAAAAGCGTCCGCCCGTTTACGAGGGACGTTAGCGGCAAGCTATCGACGATGGCTTATTTGCTCAGGACGTCCGGATTCTTGGGCGCTGCAATGGCACGGGTGCGGTGATCCCGGGGTTGAGACGATCGCAGGCACGGACTGGGATCGCAGGCACGGACTGGCGCTCCGGTCAGCACGCCCTCGCGTTGTTCGCGCGGACCGAAGCAGAGGTTCAGCCGTTCATCATCCCGACGCAGAACCAAACCTCAGTGATTTCCCTCCGCTTGCATTGCGGGAGCCGACATCAGGTCGCAGACCGCATGAGGAGTACAAATGTGACCACACGCTCAAGCTGAGGAATGCTGGGACTTTCACAATCATTAGGTCATGAGTATTCAAGCCGAAGGCGACGAAAAAGTCCTCCGTCTCCACGAAATTAGCCGATCCAGGCCATTGCCGCTCGCGGCGGCCGGTATCATCTCCCCGGCGCCCCCCAAACAACGCGCCGATGTCCTCCGCGGAGATCCACGGAGACGGCTCCGGGCCGATCGGATCGATTGCTAGTGGCTTCAGAAGGTCTCTTCTTCGACTACGGAGCGCTGATCTCGGCACATTTACGCGCAGTTCGCGCGTTAATATGCAATGCAACCTAAGATACCCAATATTCTGAATTGTGGATGCGCGAATTTTCTGGGGCCGCCGGTTGCCACGGGCGGATTGTGGAAGAAAACCGACCCGCCCCCCGGCCATAGGGCCAACGAGCCATCACATGGACGCGCTCCGACGCCGGTACCGGGTTGTGCAGTTCGGTGTCAGAGGCAAACGCAACACCCAGATCGAGGACATTGTCCTAGTCGAAGTCCGGAGTGACTCCTGCCGCACCAGGAAGGAGAAGGCTTCTGCAATTCGCCTAGCGACCGGCCATATAATTCAGACGGCCTCGCTAGAGTTGCGCTTCTTCAATACCGAAAAGCGAGACTCGACTGACGCCTGGCTCCGGCCGAGTGCGGCTGCAATGTCTTTGAATGACGCCCCGTTCGCCTTCATCTGTAAAAGCTGTTCTTCGTCCTCTGCGGACCAAATTGTCGAAGTTTTAGAAGCCCCAGTACGGACCATTCCCCCCACCACTTCTTTAGACTGTCCAAGTGCACGCTGTGAGGCAAATTATGGCAGCCATTCGTCCTCCTACAACCGCTTGTAAGTTGGACGATCGTTTACCGCACGCTGCGATTAGTGTTCTGCGTCTTGCTGATAGCCTGTGTTCACTAGTGGACCGAAGCTGGGTGAGAAGTAAGGCTGCATCAATGGGCGGCCGCCCCTAAGCAGCATCCCTCTCGTCGCCTGCCTTGCCGGCAGCGCGGTCTGGGTGTTCGGCGCTAAGCCGATTGGGCTGCGGTGGAGGGGTGTCCGTTTTTTCAAAGCCGATAATTTCTTGCGGGCCGGTCGGGCACCCGCGGACGCGACGCCGCAGATTTCGCAACTATTTTTGCCTGTGCACGTTTCTGGAAACCTGCGGGATAACGCGAGTGAGTGTGCGGCCGGAATTTAGGGCCGGTGGCGGAAGACCTTGAGTCGGCCCCTCCCCGGCATGTTTGGTTTCAATTTTGCACGCGACTGCGCGCCCTTGGGAACAACGGTCTGTAGCCGATGGTGTGAGAGTGTGTTTGGCCCCCACCCTTGCAGCCACGGCACCAGAGCCCTGGCCCGCTTCCAGCAGCACATCTACAGGCACCCAGTCCCAGCGTCACTTGCACAGCTCGCGGTCGTAGCCTTACGCGTGCAGGGTCTCGCCGTCGCATTCATCTGCGTCTCCGATACTGTTGATATTAATCACGTTCGTCCCCTTCGTGAAGTGGCCGCGACAGTCCCTTGCGCGCGCGAGCCAGCCACAGTGAGAATGTCCCTTGAAGATAGATGGGGAGGGGATTTGCTCTATGTGACGCGCGCGCAAGGGACTCTTGCGGCCACTTGCTATTACTGCAACGAGCCGGAGATAATCCGGCGGACCTCCTCACGGCGCGCCTTCTCTGCCTCGGCGCGGTCAGCGAACAGTTTGTGGACCGATGGCAGAACCTGCCATGTCGAGGAGTCGCGTCGGCCTGTTTGCAGGGGCTCCAGCCAGCCAAAGGCATCCAACTGCTCCAGAACCGCTTGGGCCTGGTCCACATCCATCCTTCGCAATATGCGGTCGCCGCGCCTGACATCCCGCACCGATATAGTTTCGAGTTTGTGGGCCAAGATAAAACCCGCTGCAGCCAGCACCATGTCGTGCCGATCTGACAGACCGAGGATGTCGACATAAAACGCAACAGCGTGTGGAAATAGGAACTTCTCAAGGAAAGCTGCGGCTCGCTTGGCGGTGTCTTCCTTGATTATGGATGCAGGGCGCGCCCCTCGCTCTCAATGCAGTGGAAAACAATGCAAAGCCGGGCGAAAAGGCCATCGTACTTCCCGAGGTGAGAGACAAGTTTCTTATTCACCGCCTCCCATGCACACTGCATCTCGAAATACTTCCGCGCCAGCGAGCTGCGCAGATCCTGCGCGGCATCATCGAACTGTAGCGGCACTTCAACATAGCTACTGTGCGTACCCTCTCCGGTCGGCTTGCGTCATCGCGTCAGGCGGGCCACGATAGCGTCATATGCGGCAGCGGCATCTGGCATGGGCTTATCGACACCGGCACCAGCGGCGCCGAGAACGATGGGAAATAGCCTCTGAAGCAAACCATCATCATGCGCTTCGGCAGCGAGAGCGCGGATCGGCTCGGGCTGGATGCCGCCTAAGAGCGAGACCGAAAGATTTTCGATCAGTACCGCACCGCGCCCAATGCGATTCACCGTGTACGGGCCGCCGTTGAAAGATTGCAGCCAGAAGCCCCGGTGCTCTGAGCAACATTTGCGCGAGGATTAGGGCGCTGGGCGACTGGCAATGTTCAAAATGTTCAGCACCTTGCAATTCGGATTTGAATATTCACGATCGTCCATATTCAAGCGAAGGACCCGTCGCGATCAGCACCGGGTCCTTGTCTCTTTGCGAGCTTCGAGCAGCAGCTTTGCCGCCTGGCTTACCGCATTGGTGAAAACTCCTTAAAATCGGACTTCAAGAAAGGTTCCGTGCACAGGCGCGGGTTGTCTCGTCATGGGGCCGGCGGCCCATGGCGCCAGCACAAACTCGTTGAAATCGCGCTGGGTTGAGTTGGTTTGCAGAGCAATATTATTCTTAAGGGAGCGAAGAAGATATCTCCAAGCTCAAGAGCCTGGCGGGGACGATGCCAGTTGGCCAGATTGCCGCTAAACTGGGCCGGACCGAAGGGGCTGTCATGGTAGAAGCTTCGAAGCTAAAGCTCTCGCTTCGCTTTCATCGAACGCAACAGCCGCAACCGGCCTCGCCGTAGCTCTTCAGGGCAGCCGGTGGCTAACGCCCGTTGAAGCATAGCGTGGTTATAGGCGAGCGCAGTGTGCCTGCCTGCTTAGTAGACGAGCGAGAAATCTGCGCAACAACCTGCCATCCCACGAATGGTAGGCGCGCGAGCCTTGCTCCAAAAAGCGCAAGTATACCGCGCGCCTTCGGCCGCCGCCTACAGGACGCACGGCAGCCGGATTGGGCAATCCGTACGACTTGTTGCCCGCTCTCAACCGAAAACGGCTGCGGAGCCTTCGCTTGATAGGCATGAATCGCGCGATTGGCGATCATCATGGGTCGGCGCTCCCCGGATCGAATTTGGTCTTCAATGAATCGAATGAGAAAGTCCGTTGACGTTTCCTCGTTGCAAAGCTGCCCTGACCTCTCAAGGAAGCCCAAGCGATGTTGAAAGAGACCTCGATTGCGCTACCCATAAACATGATAGGGAAACGCTGGGATCTCGCCGCTGTTCCTACTTGCGGGTTAACCTTCACTGGACTCGGCTTCATGGCGAGCGAGGACCTCATGAGAATAGCGGCGGCCGGAAAGGGCTGCGTAGAGTTCGGTTGAGTGGAAGATGGGCGCCCCAACGCATGCGGACGGCCTGCGTTGCATGTCCGGCTGCGTCAGGCCGCTTGCTGTGATCGTTGTCAAATGGGCCAGGCCGCCGACAACGTGGCGTCCATCGAAGCGTTTGCGACGCTGGATCTCCATGCAGTGCAGTAGATAAGATTCGGGATCGACCTTCTCCACGTCGGCAATCAGGTCAAAGCCTGCCTCTTGAAACTCCTGGCGCGATGGCGGCGGCCTAATTCATGTCGCTTTGGAATTGGTCCAGCTTAGCGCCGAGCTGGACGACGAGATTTGATAATTCGGATGGCGATCTGGCTTATTGAGCCACTTGAAACCTAGCGTCAGCATTTACCCTACCGCTCAAGCTTAACTTCAGGCTTCCATTGCGCCATTCGGCGGCCCGGTTACGCTGTCATAGCCGGATGAGTTGCCCCGTCCGGGTTCAGCATGGCGGAGTCGGCGCGCCATCATACTCGGCGCGTCGGCTTCGTGTTTCCCAGGGAGATCAGCGGTGTGGCCCTACGGAATCGCGGCGCTACGCGTTGCGCTCCTGATCGTCGGAGTTTTCGCACTCGTTATTTTCAGCTTCGATTTTCCGGACGAGCCTAAGGCCTAAGTTTAACGGTGAGGCGCGCCTACGAGCCGTGTCGCAAAGGCTATAAAGCCGTTTCCGCCTTGAACCACAAAACCGCCGCTCGACTTTTTGATGCTACACCTGATGCTCCCTGCCTGGCGGTTGCGAGTTGGCGCTTGAGTTTGAATGGCAGTTGCGCGATTTGATTTTGAAAGTCGTTGTTGGGCAATGCTTCTCCGTCGAGCGAATACCGGCTTACGGTAATTTAATCCGCGGTATGTTTGCTCACCACGATCCATGTTGTTAGACTCGTGCCATCAACATTGATGGAGCGCCGCCTTGGCCAAGAAGACAAAGAAAGCTGTTCGCCGCGAATGGACGAAGAGCGACATCAAGGAACTCCGAGCGCACTCAAAAGCATGTACGCCTGTCGCGAAGATCGCCAAGATGACGAAGCGAACCGAGGGCTCGCTGCGTCAGAAGGCGCTCGTGTTGGGGTTTGGATTAGGCCATCAGCGGTGATTGGACGGCTGGTTGCCTTGATCGTTGTGGCCATTTGACGCGGGTATGGAAAGATAATGCCGTTCGCATAGCCAAGTTGAGCAGTCAGGCGCAGACTCCGCCATCAGGGCGAGGCCATATGTGACCTTATTCTGGGGGTTGAGGGCTCGCCATTTGCCAGCCCTGGCGGGCCCTCCTTCAATCAGCAAAATTGCACCTTAAGTTTTTTCCAAGTGTGGCTTCGATAACATTGCGCTCCGGTACGGTCCCGGTAGGCTTTATTTGCCGGGGCTGGACTTCATATTTCACGTTTTCATTTTAACCCGGCTGGCCGCAGTGGTTCGCCGCTGCGGCCTTTTCGCGTTGACGAATGCTAGGCAACCAGACGCGCTGACCAACAAGCCTCGTACGCTCATCGCGCAAACCGGCGCCTCAGCCAATCGGCCGTCAGGCTCAGCCAAGCTTCCTTGTCCGGCTGTCTCATTGCTCTATCGGCCAAACGGCGGCATTCTTCGGCTTCGGTTCGATAGCGGTCGGCTTCTTCCTCTCTCATCATTCCAATCCCAGCGAACAAAACTTAGCAACCGCGAGCTAATTTGTCGTGAAGGCGATGTAGCGACGCACTGCACCATCGTCTTGAGTGGTTTTGTTGCCCGATACAAAATCATCGGCGATCGCGAGCAGATCCTCTGTTTCTATGTTCCGGGAGATTTCCCAGATCTGCAGACCCTCCAGCTTCGGGTACTCGACCATAACATCGTGAGCATTGGCCCGTCGCGTGTTGGCCAGGTCCCTCACACGCAGCTTCAGGCAATTCTCGACGCCTCCCCCAAACTCGCACACGCGTTCTGGCGCGAGACTCTTAAGGAGGCAGCGATTTTTCGGGAGTGGGTCTGCAACGTAGCCGCGCGTGACGCGCTGGGTAGCATCGCGCATCTGATCTGCGAAACTGCAACTCGGCTTGACGCTGTCGGCCTGGTAGAGAATGACAGCTTCCAGCTCCCGTTTACTCAGCAAAATATCGCGAATGCTACGGGCATTTCGGCTGTCCATGTGAATAGGACGCTTCAGTTGCTCCGGAGCCGCGGTCTAATCAAGTGGGAAGCTCGGACCCTGGAACTGATCGACTTCCGGGAACTAAAGCGGATCGCCGACTTCAGCCCGAACTATCTGCACTTGCATCCGGAGCCGTCGTCAAGACGGGCAGTATAAGAATATTTTTGGGCACTCCTCCGAGACACGATCCACGCTGAACCAGCGCGACAATTTCGGCAAGAGCCCGAGCAAATTAGCAGAAGCAGTGATCAGACACGGTGTTAATCTTGCCGACGTCCGGTGTTGAGAATTTCGAGCTTTGACTGAATTGATCGAAAAGTGTCCTGAGTTTTGGCGAACTCTGTTTGAAGCTCGGACCACAGCATGCGGCTGCGCAACGTTTGCCGCTGGCAGGCTTGAATGGCGCGGTCTGTTGCGTGACGGCTGGCCCGGACGCTCACCTTTTGACGCGGTCTGAGTATTTCTGAGAAGGGAATGTGCATGAGAGTGCGGCCACTCTCGTCGGCAATTTCAACTTCGTCATTGGTGGGATCATCATGGGCTCGAAACATTTCGAACGAAATCCCAAGCACCGCCTCATAGGCGTCGAGATAGGCGGCCTCAAGAGAGGGAAATACTGTGCCGATCTCGTCCCTGCCGACTTCGTCGTGCGAAGTAAAATGAAAGAAAAAGCGTGGCATTTGGTTGCTTCCTCAATTTCAAGGCCGAAAGGGATCGGAGAACACTACTCTGGTATCTCGTAGAGCCGCGTCGTACTCGGCGACACCACAACCTTGTCAGGAGATGCTGGACACTTGGACCAGCGCGTGTCCACACTTTAACCCGGCTGACCTGCCCCTGCCGATTTCCTCCAGTTGAAGTTAGAGTCCGGCCTTCTGAAGGACGGACAGATGAAGCGAGCCAG
>NZ_JBVVPO010000081.1:0-34198 GCF_055811795.1 Bradyrhizobium sp. MI1.7 | reverse complement strand
ACCAGGTGGCCCCAACCTTCCAGAGTGGAAGGGTTCCCGACACCCTCACCGACGATGAATGAACTCCAATCGACTTACGTCGACTGTTGTGTCACTCAACAAGGTGAGGAGCATCAGTGGCGCGTTCGCTCGCCTTGGTCAGTGACCCGGCGGCGCCGCGCTCAGTGGTCGGGTTATAGGCCCCCCCGCCCGGGATTGTCAACGCCCATTGTCAACAAATCGTCGCACGGTGGATCATCGAAAAAAATCCAGCGATTCCAGCCAATTAGAAAGGCCGCTAACGGCCGGATCGAATTTGCACCGCAAAAGATCTCAAAAAAAATTTGCCCGCCGGCGGGCTCCGGAAGCCCTGGCAGGCGGAGGCCCATCCAGGCCGGACCGAGCCCTCGTTCACGGCAGACGAGCCCCATCCAAGGCCGGACCGAGCTCCAGCCAAGGCCAGACCTGGTCCCCCGGCGCCTGCCAGACGGGCTTCTTGCGCCCGGCCGTTCAGGAAACTTTTCCATATTAGGCGCCGTACTAGAGCCACAATCCCGCGGCGTTCTGGTACAGACAAGCTTGAATCGCGGGATGCCAGTGGGGGCTGCCGGCGATTTTCATTGGGTCAGAGGAAGGCGATCTTGCAGATGACGCAGCCTTCCTCCGACATTCGAGAGACATCGAGAGACCTTTACCCGTCCAGCTGTTCGTAATTTCGGCCGGCCCCATCGAGGGCTTTCTGAGCGCGGGCGCCTGTGCGGCTTGCCTTTTCCGGCGATCCCCCTTCAAGAGGGCGGCCAGGAGAGGTTCGAAATCAGGCATCTTGGGTCGTTGATTGGGGGACTTGGTTTGAACCACAGGACGTCGCGCGGCGCTTACGGGCGTGAGACCGGGATCATCGATCTCGGCCACGAACCGCCGCTGTCCGTCGATGGTTCCGAGGCCGCCGTCATCGATCGCCGACGCGTTTCCGTGCAATGGTTCAGCGGGACAATTCTGACCGGACTCTGCGGCGCAGCCCTGATCGGCGGCGCCGTTTTCGCTTCTCTCGACGGTGAGATGACCTTCGCCAAGGTGCCTGAGCGCGTCGAAGGCGCGCTGCGCGGCGCATTCGGCGCGGCCGATCGCGCCGCCACGCTGCACAAGAGCGACCGCCTGCCGCCGCCGAACGAATCCACGGCCTCGCGCAACATCGTCCGCGTCTCCACCGTCGCCCGCGTCGGCAACCGCGACGTGATGCGGGTGCGCCCGTTCGTCCGGATCGCCGGCAATCTGTCGATGACGACGAGCGATCTGTCGGCGAAAATCCCGCCGTTCAACGCCCAGCGCCTGCTCACCGATGTCGGCTCCGATCCGAAGACCGCGGCGGAAGATCCGAACAATCCCGAAGCCGTCGAGCCCGATGCCGAAGTCTCCTTCGTCACCAAGGACCTGTCGCCGGTGCTGCCGAAGGCCAAGATTTCCGCCGTGGTGGCGCTCGACGACATCCTGATGCGGGTGCGCGACGCCGCCAACTGGCGCGGCAATGGCGGGGTGCGCTACGCCTCGCTCGCCAATGCCACCGCCGACGTCTCCGGCGCGACCGGCCCCTCCGACATGAAGATGGCCTACGCCACCGAAGCGTCGGCGTCCGATCCCTATGCCGGCTTCGAGACGCGCGTGGTGCCGGAAAACGTCACGCTGCTGCCGAAGACCAAGGAGCAGATCACCGGCGGCAATCCCAATGGCGAGCGCGTCCACGTGGTCAAGAAGGGCGACAGCGTCGGCTCCGTCCTGCGCGATCTCGGCGCGACGGCCGAGGAGATCAAGGCGATCACCGCGACGCTCGGCCCGCGCGGCCGCGACGGCGGCCTGAAGGAAGGCGAAAAGCTCCGCATCCTGATGGCGCCCGCAAGCCCCGGCGCCCGCCTCCAACCCTATCGCGTCGTGGTTGCAAACGACACCATGGTCGAGGCGATCGCGGCGCTGTCCGATCTCGGCAAATACGTCGCGGTCGACGTCTCCAGCATGAACACCGTCGCCGATGCCGCGGCCAACGCCAACAGCGACGACGATGACGACGATGACGGCACCGGCGTGCGGCTCTACCAGAGCATCTACGAGACCGCGATGCGCAACAAAGTCCCGATGCCGGTCATCGAGGACATGATCAAGATCTACTCCTACGACGTCGATTTCCAGCGCAAGGTCGCGCCGGGCGATTCATTCGACGTGTTCTACGCCGGCGAAGAAGAGGGCACGACGTCGAACGAAAAGAACGACGTGCTGTTCGCCTCCCTCACGGTCGGCGGCGAGACCAAGAAATACTACCGCTACCAGAGCCCCGACGACGGCGTCGTCGACTACTATGACGAGACCGGCAAGAGCGCGAAAAAATTCCTGGTCAGGAAGCCCGTCAACAACGCGATCATGCGCTCCGGCTTCGGCGGCCGCCGCCACCCGATCCTGGGCTATGTGAAGATGCACACCGGCGTCGACTGGGCCACCTCCTACGGCACTCCGATCTTTGCTTCCGGCAACGGCGTGCTCGAGAAGGTCGGCCCCGAAGGCGGCTACGGCAAATATATCCGCATCAAGCACTCCAACGGCTACGAGACCGCCTACGGCCATATGTCGGCTTTCGCCAAGGGCATGGAGATCGGCAAGAAGGTGCGGCAGGGCCAGGTGATCGGCTTCGTCGGTTCAACCGGCCAGTCGACCGGCCCTCACGTCCACTACGAAATCCTGGTCAACGGCCGCTTCGTCGATCCGCTGCGCGTAAAATTGCCGCGCGGCCGTTCGCTGGAAGGCACGGTGCTGGCGGGCTTCGAGAAGGAACGCGACCGGCTCGACGCCATGATGAGCGGCCGCAACGGCGCCATCGCCCGCATTTCGGACGCAACCGGCGGCCCGTTGCAGGTCACCAACCGCTGATCCTTTAGACCGGCCGAAATCGACCGGACATCTCTGGAAAACATGATCAGGAGGCGACGTCGTCAAGCGACGTCGTTTCACTGCGCCACAACGTCAAGTTTTGTTTGCCAAAGCGGCATCAAGGCATCGCGCGCGGGAGCGACGGCAGACTGATCGTGGCGGAAGTGGGCGCCAGGCGACTGATCGAGATCGCGCCGGACGGCGGCAAGGTCACCGAGATCGCTGGCAATCTTCCGATCGGGCTGATGGGCGCACCCGGGAGCCTGCCCAGCAACATCCCGACCGGCGTCGCCATCGGCGCCTCCGGCGTCATCTACTTCTCCTCTGATATCGAGAACGCGATCTACAAGGTCACCAGGAAGTAGCGCGGAGGAAACCAGCCCGGTGGAACCGGCACGCGAGTTTGCCGGTTAAATGCTGACGGAAGCCGACCAACAGGAGGATCCCCATGCGGCGCCTCTCACGCGACGATGTCGTCAAGACAGTGGATCGGGCCGACGAATTCACCATCGCCCAGATCATCGGAACCGGCGCGACGGTCGAGGAACTCGCCGAAGCCCAGGCCTGGCTCGCCAATGACGAGCCGATGATCAATGATTTGCGCCCGCTGGCGCACGGACGCGTGCGCGAGCTTGTCGACATCCTGTCGGAGCTCGAAGAGGACAGCGACGAGCAAGGTCCAGCCGAACCCGGCTCAACATCCGCAGTCAGCTAGAGCGAACCTCGTCAAAGCAATTCGCCCCGGAGAGTTGGCCTCTCCGGGGCGATTTTTCGTTTTGCAGTGAGCGCGACGATCAGTTCAGCTTCCGCTTCGACACCGGCGCGTCGAACTGGGTGATTTCCGCGGTCTGCGGCGCCTTGCCGTTGAAGGTCAGGACGTTGCCTTCGGACGAGATCGCAACGTTGTCCCCGTCCTTGACGTCTCCAGCCAGGATCATCTCGGCAAGCGGATCCTGGAGGTAGCGCTGGACCACGCGCTTCAGCGGCCTTGCGCCGTAGGCGGGATCCCAGCCTTTCGCAGCAAGCCAGTCGCGGCCCGCGGCATCGAGCGTCAGCACGATCTTGCGATCGGTCAACAGCTTCTGCAGCCGGGCGAACTGGATCTCGACGATCCGGCCCATCTCGCTCCTCTGCAGGCGGTGGAACAGGATGATCTCGTCGACACGGTTCAGGAACTCGGGCCGGAAATGCCCACGCACCATTCCCATCACCTGTTCACGCACCGCTGAGGTGTCTTCGCCCTCCGGTTGATTCACCAAATACTCCGAACCGAGGTTCGAGGTCATGATGATCAGCGTGTTGCGGAAATCGACGGTGCGACCCTGGCCATCGGTCAGGCGGCCGTCGTCGAGCACCTGCAACAGGACGTTGAAGACGTCAGGATGCGCCTTCTCGATCTCGTCGAACAGCACCACCTGATAGGGCCGGCGCCGCACCGCTTCGGTGAGCGCGCCGCCCTCGTCATAGCCGACATAGCCGGGAGGCGCACCGATCAGCCGCGAGACCGAGTGCTTCTCCATGTACTCGGACATATCGAGGCGGACCATCGCGGTCTCGTCGTTGAACAGGTACTCCGCCAGCGCCTTGGTCAGCTCGGTCTTGCCGACGCCGGTGGGCCCCAGGAACATGAACGAGCCGGTCGGCCGGTTCGGATCCTGCAGGCCTGCGCGCGAACGGCGCACGGCGGTTGCGACCGCACGCACGGCCTCGGCCTGGCCGACGACGCGCTGTCCGAGCTGCTCCTCCATCTTCAGGAGCTTCTCCTTCTCGCCTTCCAGCATCTTGTCGACGGGCACGCCGGTCCAGCGCGAGACCACCTGCGCGATGTGGTTGGCGGTGACCGCCTCCTCCATCATATCGCCAGAGCCTTCACGCGCCTCGATATCGGCGAGCTGCTTCTCAAGCTGCGGGATCCGGCCATAGGCCAGCTCGCCGGCTTTCTGGAATTCGCCGCGCCGCTGTGCGTCGGCGAGATCGACGCGCAGCGCGTCCAGCTCTGACTTCAGCTTCTGGGCGTTGGAGAGCTTGTTCTTCTCTGCGCTCCAGCGCGACGTCAGGGCCGCGGATTTCTCTTCGAGTTCGATGAGCTCCTTCTGAAGCCCCTCGAGACGGGTCTTGGAGCCGAGATCGCTCTCCTTCTTGAGAGCTTCCTGCTCGATCTTGAGCCGGATGATCTCGCGGTCGAGCGAATCCAGCTCTTCCGGCTTGGAATCGACCTGCATCTTCAGCCGCGCAGCGGCCTCGTCCATGAGATCGATCGCCTTGTCCGGCAGGAAGCGGTCGGTGATGTAGCGGTTGGACAGCGTCGTCGCCGCCACGAGCGCGGAATCGGTGATCCGCACGCCGTGATGCTGCTCGTACTTGTCTTTCAACCCACGGAGGATCGAGATCGTGTCCTCGACGGAGGGCTCGCTCACGAAGATGGGCTGGAAGCGCCGCGCCAGTGCCGCATCTTTCTCGACGTGCTTCCGGTACTCGTCGAGCGTGGTGGCGCCGATGCAGTGCAGCTCGCCGCGCGCGAGCGCGGGCTTGAGCAGGTTGGACGCGTCCATCGCGCCGTCGCCCTTGCCGGCGCCGATCAGCGTATGCATCTCGTCGATGAACAGGATGAAATTGCCCTCGCTCGCGGTGACTTCCTGGAGCACGGCCTTCAGCCGCTCCTCGAACTCGCCGCGATATTTCGCACCCGCAATCAGCGCGCCGAGATCAAGCGAGAGCAGCTTCTTGTCCTGGAGGGTCTCGGGCACGTCGCCGTTGACGATGCGCAGCGCGAGGCCCTCGGCGATGGCGGTCTTGCCGACGCCGGGCTCACCGATCAGGACGGGATTGTTCTTGGTCCGGCGCGAGAGCACCTGGATGGTGCGGCGGATCTCCTCATCGCGGCCGATGACCGGATCGAGCTTGCCGTCGCGCGCAGCCTGGGTCAGGTCGCGGGCATATTTCTTCAACGCGTCATAGGCATTCTCGGCGGTCGCGGAGTCCGCCGTGCGGCCCTTGCGCAGCGCCTCGATCGCGGCATTGAGGTTTTGCGGGGTGACGCCGCCCTTGGCCAGGATCGCGCCGGCCTCGCTGGTCTTTTCCAGCGCGAGGCCGAGCAGCAGCCGCTCGACGGTGACAAAACTGTCGCCAGCCTTCTCGCCGGCCTTTTCGGCGGCGTCGAAAGTGCGGGCGAGCTCGGGCGCCAGATAGATCTGGCCGGCGCCGCCGCCGGAGACCTTCGGCACCTTGTTGAGGGCATCCTCGGTCGCCTTCAGGATGGCGCGGGAATTGCCGCCGGCGCGGTCGATCAGACCAGCAGCGAGGCCCTCATTGTCGTCCAGCAGAACTTTCAGGACGTGCAGCGTCGAAAACTGCTGATGCCCCTCGCGCACCGCAAGCGATTGCGCGGACTGAACGAAGCCCCTGGAGCGTTCGGTATATTTGTCGATGTTCATGTCTTTTCTTTCCCTCGGCCTGCCCCTGGAGCCCTCTAAGGCACTCCAAACGGCATCTTCATTGGGTTTCCGCTGGACGCGTTGACGTTCCTCAACCGGCAGCGGTCGTTAGCAGCCGGCGCTGGCGCCGGCCTGACCCAGATGTGGGAAGCTTGGCCTCGGATCGGAAGAGGCGCGTTCACAATTTCGTGCACGGGTCCGCCTGCTTGGCGCCAGCAGGTCGAATCCCTTAAGTAGCGACATGACAGCCAGCCAGACTGCCGAAATCACAGGCCTTTACCGTTACCCGATCAAGGGCCTGACGCCGGAATCCCTGCCCCGGGTCCCCTTGCGGATCGGCCAGACCCTGCCCGCCGACCGCCGCTACGCCATCGAGAACGGACCCAGCGGCTTCGATCCGGAGGCGCCGGCCTGGAAGCCGAAAATCCAGTTCCTGATGCTGGCGCGTAATGAGCGGCTGGCGTCCCTCGACAGCCGGTTCGAGGACGCGACCAACCGCCTGACCATCCGCAAGGACGGCCAGATCGTCGCCAGCGGGGACATCGAGACCACTGCCGGGCGCGCCGCCATCGAGGATTATTTCACGGAGAATTTTCAGCCGGAGCTGAAGGGCCCGCCAAAAGTTCTGTCCGGCCGCGACCACAGCTTTTCCGACGTCGCCCGCAAGGTCGTATCGATCATCAATCTCGACAGCGTCCGGGCGATCGAGACCATGCTCGGCGGCGCCGCAGTCAATCCACTGCGCTTCCGCGCCAATCTCTACGTGAAGGGCTGGCCGGCCTGGTCCGAGCTCGACCTCGTCGGCGAGACACTGGCGATCGGCGAGGCCCGGCTCAAGGTGGTCAAGCGCATCGTCCGCTGCCCGGCGGTCAACGTCGATCCCAAGACCGCGCAGCGCGATCTCGAGATACCGCCGACGCTCTCGCGCAATCTCGGCCACATGGATTGCGGCATCTATGCCGAGGTCATCGCCGACGGCGAGATCGGCGTCGGTGACGCGATCGCGGTGGAAGCGCCGAAGCTGGTGTGAGCCGTCCGACGCTGCCGTAGGGTGGGCAAAGCGAAAGCGTGCCCACCACTCCGGTCCATCGAACTCCGCTGCACCGCCGGTGGGCACGGCGCTTGCGCGCCTTTGCCCACCCTACGGCTCCGTCGTCAGTTCGGCATCACATACGCATAGATCCGGCCGCGAGAGACCGGCGCCTCGCGAACACGATTGCCGTTGTTGCCGGAGATCATGATCGGATTGCCCTGCGCGTCCACGCCGGTGATGATGCCGACATGGCCGCCCCGGCGACCGCGCGACATGACCGCGATGGCGCCGACCTGCGGACCGGAGACGCGCGTGCCGTAGCGCGCGAACGAGCTCGCCATGTCGGAGCCGGTGCCCTGATGGCCGGTATGCTGCAGCACCATGTTCATGAAGCGCGCGCACCACAGGCTGCCGCGCCCGGTCGGATTGCCGCCGATATAACGGCGCGCCTCGGACACGAGGCCCGATCCGCCGCCGAAGCCGCCACCGCTATTGGCCATTCCAGGATTGGTCATTCCGTTGTTGGCCATGCCGCCGACATTGGCGTTCGGATTGTAGCTCGCCTGGGTGTCGGCGAAGCCGCTCGCCTGCAACTGCGCCGCGCCGCGCTCGAAGCGCGAGCTGCGGGCATGGTGGCGATAATGACGGTAATGATGATGTCTGGCGTGGTGCACGTAAGCGTGCCGCTCTGCGCTATGACGATGATGCGGCCGCGCTGAGGCCGGAGAAACGAACGCGGCAACCGCCGCGAAGAAAATCGCCAGCGCGACAACACAACGCGACAGGCGAGACGCAAACAACTCCAACATACTTCATCCTTCTTGACACCCCACTTCCCCAATCGGCCCGTGCGATGGCCGGCATCCGTCTGGCCGTTAAGCCGCCGGATGTGGCGAGAAAAAGACGCCACGCCCGCGAATAGCTGCGATGATTTTGTGCCGGTGCTGGCTTGAGGCTGCCGCATTGCGGACAACAACGTTAACTGCAATTCTCCAAAGGCGGCTTGAAGAGAGGGAAACAGTTAATGCCCCACGCCACGACCAGGGACGACGTCCGCATCTATTTCGAAGAAGCGGGTCAGGGAACGCCGATTATTTTTCTGCATGAGTTCGCGGCCGACTACACCAATTGGGAGCCGCAGATGCGCTACTTCTCGCGCGGCCATCGCTGCATCACCTATTCCGCGCGCGGCTACACGCCGTCGGACGTACCTGATGGCGAGGTCTACACCTACAAGCATTTCTACACCGACGCGCTCGCGGTGCTCGATCATCTCAAGATCGAGCGCGCGCATCTCGTCGGCCTGTCGATGGGCGCCTATTCGTCACTCCAGATCGGGTTGAACTCGCCGCAGCGCGCGCTGTCGATGACGCTGGCCGGCGTGGGCTCAGGATCGGAGATCGAGAATCTCGACAACTGGCGCAAGCAGTGCCGCGCCAATGCCGAGCAGTTCGAGACGCTCGGCTCCGCCGAGGTCGCAAAGGTCACGCGCGAGGCGCCGAGCCGGATTCCGTTCCTGGTGAAGGACCCGCGCGGCCACGCCGATTTCTACGCCGCGCTGGCGCGCCACGATGCCAAGGGCTCCGCGAACACGATGCGCGGCTTCCAGGGCGGCAGGCCATCGATTTACACGATGCCGGATGCCATTCGAGGTGTGGCAACGCCCGCGCTGATCATCTGCGGCGACGAAGACGATCCCTGCGTCGAGGCAAGCCTGTTCTTGAAGAAGCACCTGCCCGCGGCGGGCCTCGCGATGTTTCCGAAATCAGGCCACGTGCTCAATCTCGAAGAACCCGCGCTGTTCAACGAGAGCGTGGAGCGGTTCGTGACGCTGGTGGAAGCCGGGCGCTGGCCGGTGCGCGATCCGCGGTCGCTGGCGGCGCATTAGACTGCCAGTCGCTGTCATTCCGGGATGCGCCGACAGGCACAGGCCCGGAATGACGGAAACTACTTCCCCTGCCCGCGCGTGAGCAAGAACACGCCCTGCTCGCCGAACATGTTCCACACCCACCACGGCAATCGCAGCCGCAACGGACGGCCGTAGAGATCCAGCGCCTCGGCGCGCTCCATCTTGACGTGGATCGCGTCGCAGAGCTCGACGAAATCCTTGATGGTGCAGAAATGGATGTTGGCGGTGTCGTACCAGGTCGCCGGCAGATTCTCGGTGCGCGGCATGTGGCCGCCGACCAGGAGCTGGAGTCGCATCTTCCAGAAGCCGAAATTCGGGAACGACACGATGGCGCGGCGGCCGATGCGCAGCAGATTCTCCAGCACGACCCGCGGCTGCCGCGTCGCCTGCAGCGTCTGCGACAGGATGACGTAATCGAAGGCGTCGTCGGGATAGTTGACGAGATCGGTGTCGGCATCGCCCTGCACCACCGCGAGGCCCTTGGCGACGCAGCGATTGACGCCCTCGCGCGACAGCTCGATGCCGCGCCCGTCGATGCCGCGGGTCTCCAGAAGCTGGAGCAAATCGCCCTCGCCGCAGCCGACGTCGAGCACTTTCGAGCCGGGCTTGACCATCTCGGCGACCAGCAGATGATCGGCGCGAAACTGGCCGGACTGCTCCGTCGCAACGCCGCCCAGCGGCAGCACTTCCTGCACAGACATCGCTAGCCGTCCTTGTCAGTCAATCCTGGCGGTGAGCCCGCGCGCCTTCCCTGCCGATTGCAGAAAGGCACGGGCGATATCGAAGAATTCGGGCACGTCGAGCAGGAAGGCGTCATGGCCGCGATCGGTCTCGATCTCGGCGAACGACACCCGCGCGCTCGACGCGTTCAGTGCATGCACCAGCGCGCGCGATTCCGAAGTCGGGAACAGCCAGTCGCTGGTGAAGGAGACCACGCAGAAGCGCGTCTCGATGCCCGCGAACGCTTTCGCCAGCACGCCGCCGTGGTCGCCGGCGATGTCGAAATAATCCATCGCACGGGTCAGATAGAGATAGGAGTTGGCGTCGAACCGCTCGACGAAGGACGAGCCCTGGTAGCGCAGATAGCTCTCGACCTGGAAATCGGCGTCGAACGAGAAGGTCGGCAGCTCGCGGTCCTGCATGCGGCGGCCGAACTTGCGATGCAGCGCGGCGTCGGAGAGATAGGTGATGTGCGCGGCCATCCGTGCCACCGCAAGTCCGCGATGCGGATGGATGCCCTGATCCGTGTAGCGGCCGTTGTGCCAGTCGGGATCGGCCATCACCGCCTGGCGACCGAGCTCGTGGAAAGCGATGTTCTGCGCCGAGTGCCGCGTCGCGCAGGCAATCGCCAGCGCGGAGTACACGCGCTTGGGATAGGCCGCGGTCCATTGCAGCACCTGCATGCCGCCCATCGAGCCGCCGACCACCGCGAACAACGTGTCGATGCCGAGCCGGTCGATCAGCATCGCCTGCGCGCGCACCATGTCGGGAATGGTGATGACAGGGAAATCCAGGCCCCACACCTTGCCGGTGGCGGGATTGATCGAGGCCGGCCCGGTCGAGCCCATGCAGCCGCCGATCACGTTGGCGCAAATGATGAAGTAGTGCTGAGGATCAAGAGGTCGGCCGGGACCGACCAGCGTCTCCCACCAGCCCGACTTGCCGGTGACGGGATGCACGTTGGCGACATGCTGATCTCCCGTCAGCGCATGGCAGATCAGCACCGCGTTGGAGCGATCGGCGTTGAGCTCGCCATAGGTCTGGTAGGCGATCTGGAACGGGGTGAGATCGATGCCGCAATCGAGCCGCAGCGGTTGCTCGGCGCCGAACTGCGCGACCTGCGAATTCGGATGATCCGCCTCATGCGACCGGTCGTCGGCACTGATCGCGGGACTCGGCACGGGCTTCACGCCAACCATCATCGACCTCGTTTGCGGCACCCGTCAGGCTGCCGCTGGAATCAGGCCATGAAAAACCCGGCCTGAACGATAGGTTCGGCCGGGATCGGAAGCGTCCCCGGCCTGTTTAGCGAGTTTTTTAACGTGGCTGCAAGCCGGCCGGCTCAAATGACCACGGAACGGGCAAAAGCTACTGTCTTGGGCGGTTTTCGTCAAGTCACGGTCCGGATTAGCCAAATTCATCCCTGAAAGGCCGGCCGAAAAGGCCCGGTTTCCCTTTGCATTTCTCTTTGCTTTCGCCGCGCCGACTGCCTAATCAGGACGTCGATCGCAGCGGATCCGGCCTTGCCGATGGGCCTTGGCCGACCCGCATTGGAACGCCTCTCACCAGCATCTCGCAGATATGTCCCAACGTCCGCCCGCGCCACCATCGCTCCAGGAATTGCGCAAGGAGATCGACGCGATCGACGAGGGCATGCATCGTCTCCTGATGCAGCGCGGCGACATCATCGACCGCCTGATCCAGGTGAAGCAGACCCAGGAGGTCGGCTCGGCGTTCCGCCCGGCGCGCGAGGCCGCCATGATGCGTGACATCGTCCAGCGTCATCGCGGCATCCTGCCGCTCGACACGGTCGAGAGCATCTGGCGCGTCATCATCTCGACGTTCACTTACGTCCAAGCGCCGTTCTCCGTGCATGCCGACATCTCGGTGAGCGAGCCGGCGATGCGCGATTCCGTGCGCTTCCATTTCGGCTTCACGGTACCTTACGTCGCGCATTTCAGCGCGCAGGCCGCGGTCGAAGCGGTGGCGAAGTCCAAAGGCGACCTGGCGCTGGTCTCGGCGACCTCGAGCCGCACGCCATGGTGGCTGGAGCTGGAAGCAGACGGCGCGCCGAAGATTATCGCGCGGATGCCCTTCGTCGAGCGCGCCGACCATCCGGCCGCGCTGCCGGTGTTCGCGATCTCCCGCGTCGCCGACAGCGCCGTGGTGACGGAGGTCGAGACCTTCAGCGTGCGCGTGTCCGGGTGGAACGCCGAGGTCGCGCGCGCCCTGTCGCCGCTCGCCGAGATCGTGGCAGTGCCCGATACCGCCTTCGACGGCGCAGCGCTGCTGGTCTCGGTCACGAGCGCGACCAGCATCGACAAGATCAAGGCTGCCCTGATCGAAGCGGGGGCCTCGGTGCGCTCCACGGCCCTCGTCGGCAGCCACGCAACGCGCTATACGGTGCCCTCGACCGGGTCGAAATCGTAGATCGCGAACCGCCTAAAGCTACTTCCGGAGTTGAAGATGTCCCGCCCCGTGCCGAATCCCGGCATTCTCGATATTGCGCCCTACACGCCCGGCAAGAGCCCGGTGGCTGAGCCGGGCCGCAAGGTGTTCAAGCTCTCGGCCAACGAGACGCCGTTCGGGCCCTCGCCCAAGGCGATCGAGGCGTTCAGGAACGTGGCGGCGCATCTGGAAGACTATCCGGAAGGAACCTCGCGCGTGCTGCGCGAAGCGATCGGGCGCTCTTTCGGGCTCGACCCCAACCGCATCATCTGCGGCGCCGGCTCGGACGAGATCCTCAATCTGCTCGCCCACACCTATCTCAGCCACGGCGACGAGGCGATCTCGACCACGCACGGCTTCCTGGTCTACCCGATCGCGACTATGGCGGTCGGCGCCAAGAACGTGGTCGCGCAGGAGACCAACCTCACCTGCAATGTCGACGCCATCCTCAAGGCGGTGACGCCGAAGACAAAGCTGGTCTGGCTCGCCAATCCCAACAATCCGACCGGCACCTATGTGCCGTTCGACGAGGTCAAGCGGCTGCGCGCCGGCCTGCCGTCGCACGTGCTGCTGGTGCTCGATGCCGCCTATTCCGATTACGTCTCGCGCAACGACTACGAGATGGGGATCGAGCTCGTCGCCACCACCGAGAACACCGTGGTGACGCACACCTTCTCCAAGATCCACGGCCTCGCCGCGCTGCGCGTCGGCTGGATGTTCGGTCCGGAGCACATCATCGACGCGGTCAACCGCATCCGCGGTCCCTTCAACGTGTCGACGCCGGCGATGTATGCCGCGGTCGCGGCGATCGAGGACACTGCGCACCAGGCGATGTCGAAGCAGTTCACCGAGACCTGGCGCAACTGGCTCTCCGAGGAGATCGGCAAGCTCGGACTGAAGGTGACGCCGGGCGTCGCCAATTTCGTACTGATCCACTTCCCGGAAAATGGCAAGACCGCGGACGAGGCCGACGCATATCTTACCAAGCGCGGGCTGGTGTTGCGCGCGCTGAAGAACTACCGCCTGCCGCATTCGCTGCGCATGACCATCGGCACCGAGGAGGCCAACCGCCTCGTCGTCGAGGGCCTGCGCGACTTCATGGCCGGCAAATGAGCACCACACCGCACTTCCAGCGCGTTGCGCTGATCGGCTTCGGCCTGATCGGCGGCTCGATCGCGCGCGCTGCGAAGCTCCAGGGCTTGGCCTCCGAGATCGTCACCACCGCGCGCTCGGAGAAGACGCGCGCGCGGGTGCTGGAGCTCGGCATCGTCGACCAGGTCGTGGCGACCAATGCGGAAGCGGTGAAGGATGCCGATCTCGTCATCCTCTGCATTCCCGTCGGTGCCTGCGGGCCGGTGGCGCAGGAGATCGCGGCGCATCTCAAGCCGGGCGCGATCGTCTCCGACGTCGGCTCGGTCAAGGGCGCGATCGTCAGGGACATGGCGCCGCATCTGCCGAAGACCATTCATTTCGTGCCGGCGCATCCCGTCGCGGGCACCGAGCATTCGGGTCCCGATTCCGGTTTCGCCGAGCTCTTCATCAACCGCTGGTGCATCCTGACGCCGCCGGAAGGCGTCGATGCGGCGGCCACCGATCGTCTGCGCGCGTTCTGGGCGGCGATGGGCGCCAAGGTCGAGATCATGACGCCGGATCATCATGATCTCGTGCTCGCGATCACCAGCCATCTGCCGCATCTGATCGCCTACACCATCGTCGGCACCGCCGACGAGCTGGCGCAGGTGACGGAGTCCGAGGTGATTAAGTTCTCGGCCGGCGGCTTCCGCGATTTCACCCGCATCGCCGCGTCCGACCCGACGATGTGGCGCGACGTCTTCCTCGCCAACAAGGAGGCCGTGCTGGAGATGCTCGGCACCTTCACCGAGGATCTCGCCAAGCTTACCCGCGCGATCCGCCGCGGCGACGGCGAGGCGCTGTTCGACCACTTCACCCGCACCCGCGCCATCCGCCGCGGCATCGTCGAGATCGGCCAGGATTCGGCAGCGCCGGATTTCGGCCGGCCGCATGCGCAGCTCGGCAAGAAGCCGTAACGTTCAAGTAGCCCGGATGGAGCGCAAGCGTAATCCGGGATCTCTTTCAGCGCGGCGCGACCTGCCCCGGATTGCGCTTCGCTCCATCCGGGCTACGGGAGACACCTAATAAAGCGGTGGAATCTGCCCGACCTTGACCGGGCCGAGCAGCACGGCGCCGTCGACGAACTTCAGCGGGAAGCTGCGGGCCTTCTTGCCTTCGAGCGTGCTCTCGGTGCCGATCGAATTGATGCCGGCCGCAACGCCGGCATTGGCGTTCTGCTTGATGACCTTGCCGAGGCCGGGAACGGCGCGGTCGAGGGCGCCGAACAGATTGTTGAGGTCCTGCGACTTCACGCCCGGCGCAACGCGGTCGAGGGTTGCCTGCGGCACCCCCTCCTCCAGCATCTTGTCGATGCCGAGCGCCGGGATCACGCGCTCGAGGCCGGTCACGGTCATCTGCAATTCGCCGTCGAGTCGGCCATTGGCCGAGAGGCCGAGCGTGCCGGCCGCAACCGCGATCATCTCGCCCTGCTGGACGCGCGACTGCACGATCTCGATGTGACCGCCGGCGGCCTGGATCTCGCGGAAGCGTTGCGGCCACGGCTTTGGGGTGAGGTCGGAGAGGCCCGTGATCTTCGCACGCGTGTCCGCCTCGAACGGCTCGGCGAGCAAGGGATGAACGCCCTGGATGCTGCCCTGCGCGACGTGCAGCACGGTCTCGATCACAGGATGATCCGACCGCGACCCGTCTGCGAGGCGACCGTGCAGCTCGACCTGCTTGGCGCGCGCGAGCGGCACCTGCACGCTGCCGTCGAGACGATTGATGACGGGATCGTCGAACACGATGGAGGCGCGATCCGGCACCGCCGGCAGGCCGAACACGCTGCTGCGGCCCTTGCTCCAATTCACCACGAAGGTGTTTTGCGTGACGCCGTCGGTGAGCGTCGCCGGCGCGGAGAATTCGGCGATGACGCGCTTGGGATCGTAGACTTGGGCGACGACCAGGATGTTGTCGAGCTTCGCCGTGAACGGCGTCTTGCTGGCGTTCTGCGACACCAGGGCGACGCTGGCGCCGGAGCACTGGACCTCGAAGCGGAACGGGAAGCCGGCGATCGAGCGCTTGGCGCAATCGTAGATGCGGCCGGACTTGGCCTCCTGCGCCCGCCAGGCGTCTGCGGCGATTTCGGCCTGCGAGGCCGCATAGAACCAGAAACAGCTCCACGCGACGGCGAGGATCAGGAGGATAATGGGGGCGATGAAAAGGCCCCAGCGGGGGCGGCGGCCTGTGGCAACGGTCATATCTGACATGCGGCGACCCTTTGACCCCAGATTTTGTCAAATGTAAGCGGGGTTCGGCCGCGCCGAAAGGCCGAGAATTCACTTCGCTTGGGGGCGTCGTTCTGGTAGCCGTGCCCGAAATGTCGGAAATCACCCTCCCCTCCGTCACCACAGCCAAGGGCGACCTCTGGGTGTTCGGCTATGGCTCGCTGATGTGGCGGCCGGGCTTCGAATTCAGGGAACGCGTCCCGGCGCGGCTGGTCGGCGAGCACCGCGCGCTCTGCGTCTACTCCTTCGTGCATCGCGGCACGCCGGAGCAGCCGGGCCTGGTGCTCGGGCTCGACCGCGGCGGCGCCTGCCGCGGCATTGCTTTTCGCGTCGCCGAGAAGGACCGCGCCGACGTCGTCGCCTATCTGCGGGCGCGCGAGCAGGTCACGTCCGTCTATCGCGAGGTGATGCGCTCGGTGTGGCTTGAGAACGATGCGCGACAGCGCGTCTCCGCGCTCGCCTATGTCGTCGACCGCGGCCACGTCCAATATGCCGGCCGACTCTCGTTCGCCGACCAGCATCGCCATGTCGTCCAGGGCCATGGCCAGTCCGGCGCCAACCGCGACTACGTGACGGCAACGGTGAAGGCGATCGAGGCCGAAGGTTTTCGCGACACGCAATTGCATAAGCTCGCGACCATGCTGCATGGTGATGCGCATTCCCTGCACGCGCCGGCTCCCGCCGAAGATCGAGAGAACCGCTAGCTCTGCGACGGAGCGTAGCTCGGCGACGAGCCGATCAACTGCTCCTGCTCTTTCCGGCCCGCTTCGACGAGGCGAGCGGTCGCGTCTTCGATGGCGGTTTGCACGCGCGAGAGAAACTCGTCTTTCGGCAGGCCTGATGGCAGCGGATCGAGGAACTCGACCACCAGCGTGCCGGGATAGCGCATGAAGGTGCGGCGCGGCCAGAACAGGCCGGAATTGAGCGCGATCGGCAGGCACCGCACGCCGCAGGACGAATAGATCTGCGCAAAGCCGGTCTTGTAATCGGGCGCGGCGCCGGGCGCCCGGCGTGTGCCTTCCGGAAAGATCACGAGCTGCCCGCCTGCGCGCACCGCGTCGCGCGCCCGCCGCGTCATGTCCAGCAGCGCCTTCACGCCGGCCTTGCGGTCGATCGCGATCATTCCGGTCTTGACCAGGAACTGGCCGAACACCGGGATCTGCATGAGCTGACGCTTGAGAATGAAGATCGGACGGTTGAAGAAGCCCGGCAGCACGAAGGTCTCCCAGAACGACTGATGCTTCGCCGCGATCACCAGCGGCCCTGCCGGGATCTTCTCCTGCCCGCGGAATTCGACCTTGATGTTGCAGATCACGCGCATCAGGAACAGCGTCGCCTTCGCCCACCATTGCGCGACCGTCAGCATGGCGCGCGGCGGCAATGCGAAGGTCGGCAGCGCCACGATCGCGAGGCATACGAGCACAGCATAGAACAGCACGTTGAAGAGGAGCGAGCGCAGGAAAATCAAAAACATCGATGGTCCGATCAATTGGCCTGTGCCGTGGCGGGCCGCTTCGGCGCCACGCCAGCAGGCTGCTCCGACATCTCGGGCGAAAGGTCAATCCCGAAATCCTCCAGCCGCACCCTCAGCTCGGCGGCGATGTATTTGACGTATTCGGACAGGAGCAGCCGCAAGGTGGAGGCCGAGGTCCACCACGGCTCCTCACGCCATTTTTCGCCGACCACTGCGAACGGGATCAGTGTGGTTTCCGGCATCGCATGCGAGAACTCCACCAGCGCGCGCGGCATGTGATAGTTCGAGGTGACGACGATCAGCGATCTGAAGCCGCGCCCCTCGGCCCAGCGCCGCGCTTCCGCCGCGTTGCCGCGGGTCGAGACCGCGGTGCGGTCGAGATCGACACAGCAATGCATGAAGGACTGGTTCTCCGGCAGCGTCCGGGAGATGTCGCTCGCCGTCGAGGTCGGGTGCACGCCAGAGATCAGGAGCCGCTTGCCGTAGCCGGCCGCCAGGAGCTCCATCGCATCCGACACCCGCGAGGAGCCGCCGGTCAGGACCACGATGCCGTCCGCCTTGCGGTCCGGCGCGATCTCAGCGCCGCGCAATTGCGCCAGGAAGGCGATGAAGCCCGCCGCCGCGCCGACGAAGACGAACGCGATCGTCGATACCAATGCCGCGCGCAGCCAGCCGCGCGGCAATTTCGGCGATCGATCGTCGGTCGGCGAGGTCATATGATGTCGGTGATCCCTTCCCCGGATGATTTTAGGACGTTTTGAGGCGAAGTGGAGTCCGGTTTATCGGGCTCAATCGACATCATTCAGCGTCGCGAACAGCGTCTGGCGCGAGGCAACCGCGGTGATGGCGCCGATCAGCACCGCCTGCACGGCGAGCACGATGTAGCCCGACGGCCGCAGCGAGAAGGTGCCGAGCAGGGCTGCGAACTGGTCGCCGACGGGGGTCCCGGAAAACCAGCCGGCGATCGACTCGGAGAAGCCGAACACCAGCATGGCGGCGCCGCCGCCGATCACGCCGCCCTCCAGGCCCAGCCTGAGGAAGTGACGCAGAAAGCGGTTGGCGATGTACCGGTCGCCGGCACCGACGAAATGCAGGACCTCGACGATCGGTTGGTTCGCCGCCATGGCGCCGCGGGTCGCGAACGAGACCGAGATGATGGTCGCGATGATGACGAGGGCGAGGATGCCGATGCCGGCGAGGACGGTGGCGTTGGTCATCGAGCGCATCCGCTCGATCCAGGCGCGGTGATCGTCGACGCTGGCGCTTGGTGCGGCCTGGGTCACGCGCGCGCGCAAGGCGCCGAGATCGAGCGGCGTGCCGGGCTGCACGCGCGCGATGATCATGCGCGGCACCGGCAAATCATCCATCGACAGGCCGGTGCCGAGCCAGGGCTCGAGCAGCTTGCCGCTCTCGTCCTTGGTGAACGGCTTGACCTCGATGATGCCGGCCTGCGCGCGGATGGCCTCTGTCACTGCCGCGGTGTCGCGATCGAGATCGCGGCCGGTCTGCGGGCGGACCTGGATGGTGATTTCGCTTGCAACGTCCGACTGCCATTCCGCGGCGGAGGCACTGACGAGCAGCACCGTGCCCGTGGTCATCGAGGCGAGGAAGGTCATGATGGCGACGACAGCAACCAGCGCGCGGCCGTGGATCGAGGCGCGCGGCACGATCGGCGACATGTTGCGCGCCTTGGGCGGAAGCTGCGGACGCTCCTGTCCGAGATCTACCAGCACGCCGCGGTCGTCGGGCCTACTCATAGACGTGCAGCCGCCCCTGGTGCAGCACGAAGCGTCGCGCCTCGTACTGGTCCATCAGGCCGATGTCGTGGGTGGCGATGATGACGGCGGTGCCCGATTTGTTGAGCTCGATGAACAGCCGCAGCAGCCGGCGGCCAAGCGTCGGATCGACGCTGCCGGTCGGCTCGTCGGCGAGCAGGAGCTGCGGCCGCGAGATCACGGCGCGCGCGATCGCCGCGCGCTGCTTCTCGCCGCCGGACAGGATCGGCGGCAGCGCGTCCATGCGGTCACCAAGGCCGACCCAGCGCAACAGGTCGATCACCTCCTTGCGATAGCTCGACTCGCTGCGGCCCATGACGCGGAATGGCAAGGCGACGTTCTCATAGGTCGTCATGTGGTCGAGCAGGCGGAAGTCCTGGAGCACGATGCCGATGCGCTTGCGCAGATCCGCGATCTCGTCCTTGCCGAGCTGCGAGATGTCGTGGCCGAACAGGTTGACGAGGCCGCGCGTCGGCCGGTGCGACAGGAACAACAGACGCAGCAGCGAGGTCTTGCCGGCGCCGGACGGGCCGGTGAGAAACTGGAAGGAATGCGCCGGAATCTCGAAACTGAGGTCGCGCAGAATCTCCGGCCCCAGTCCGTAACGCAATCCGACATTTTCGAACCGAACCAAGCTCAGCTCCGTTCGAGAGGGGGCGCGGGCCGCGCTGCTGCGCTCCGCCACACGCGATCAACGGGTTTTGCGACCGTTATGGTTTCCGGTTCGTTAACGGTCGCTCTGTAGCATCTGGGATGCCCGGTTCTCCGCGACCGAAGCATCGTCAAGACCAGTCCGTGCATCAAGGCTCGTGTCCATGCATATCGTCTGCCCCCATTGTACGACATCCTACGCCATCAAGCCCGCGAGCCTGGGGGCGAACGGACGAACGGTCCGCTGCTCCCGCTGCAAGGAGACCTGGGTCGCCTATGCCGAGGATGCCATCGAGGAGGCGTCCGTCCCGGCCATGGCGGCCGCCAGCCAGGCCGACGACCAGTCCGACCTCGCCGAGCAGTGGAACTCCTACGCCAGGGACGTCGGCGCCGCTGACACGCCTGTCGTCGACAGCCCCTCGATCGCCAGCGACTGGCCGGCCGAGGACGCCCAGGCGACCGAGGACGAATGGTCAGCGGCGGCCCGTGCCGCCGAGGATGACGTCGTCGGCGCGCAGCACCAGTCTTGGTTCCGCAGCCTGTTCAGCCGCCGCGGGGCGCGGGTGAGGCGCCAGGCCCCCACCGAGGCTCCGCGAAAATCCCATTTCGGTCTGCCGACCGCCTGCGCCGCCATGGGCGCGCTGGTGCTGGCGCTGGTCATCTGGCGCGGCGACATGGTCCGGCTGCTGCCGCAGACGGCGGCGTTCTACAAGATGGTCGGACTCGAAGTTAATTTGCGCGGGCTGGCGTTCAAGGACGTCAAGCTCTCCAGCGAGACCGTGGACGGTAAGCAGGTGCTGGTGATCGAGGGCGTGATCGTCGGTCAAAGCAAGAAGCCGCTCGATATCCCGCGGCTGCGCTTTGCGGTGCGCGACGCGCAGGGAGCGGAAATCTACGCCTGGAACACCGTGCTGGAGCAGACCGTGCTGCAGCCGGGTGAGCGCGCCTTCTTCCGCTCGCGCCTGGCCTCGCCGCCGCCGGAGGGCCGCAATATCGACGTCCGCTTCTTCAACCGGCGCGACATTGCCGGCGGCAGCGTATAATCGATTTTGCATATCCCGCACGGGAGGCTGGTCTCAAGGTTGGTCTCATGCCGAAAATCCTGATCGCCGACGACGAGGACTCGATGCGCCAATTGGTGGCGCGCGCCATCGCCATGGACGGCCACGAGACCGTCACTGCACAGGACGGCGCCGAGGCGCTGGAAATCCTGACCCGCGAGAACGGCGCGTTCGATCTCCTGCTCACCGACATCCAGATGCCGGTGATGGACGGCATCGCGCTGGCGCTCTCCGCCGCGCGCGATTTCCCCGACCTGACCATTTTGCTGATGACCGGCTTTGCCGACCAGCGCGAGCGCGCCTCGAATTTGAATGCGCTGGTGCATGACGTCGTGACCAAGCCGTTCTCGGTGGCCGACATCCGTACGGCGGTCGCGGACGCGCTGGCAGCGAAGAAAGCGTAGGGGCGCGGCGTATTCCGCTGTCAGGCCCCGGCCTTGACCGGGGCACCCAGTACGCCGCGGCCTCTCGGTTCAATCACAACCGTCTCTGGAATACTGGATCGCCCGCCTGCGCGGGCGATGACACCGAGTGTGACGTCAAAAATCCTTCAGCAGACGCTCGAGGTAATCGAGCTCGATCTGCGGACGCGCGGGATCGCTCAGGCGGCGGCGGAGCTCTTCGAGGATGCGGCGCGCGCGCTGGGCATCGATCTCGCCGGGAATCTTGACCGTGTAGTCGTCGCTGTATTCCTTGCCGCGCAGCGGCCGGCCCAGCGGGTCGGTCCGTTCGCCGCCGCTCTGCTGGCGGCCGACAGCCTGACCGGGGCCGTCACCGTCGCCCGGATCCTGGCCTTCGCCGTTCTGCTGCCCGCCGAGCGCGTCGGCGAGATCCTGCATGCCCTTGCGCAGGGCGTCGATGGCCTTGCCCTGCGATGTCGTCGCACCGTCGGCATCGCCCTCGCCGATCTGATTGCCGGCGTCTCCCATGGCGTTCTCGGCGGCGTCGAAGCCGTCATCGCCATCCTGGTCGCCGTCCTGACCCTGACCTTGGCCCTGCTGACCTTGTTGGCCCTGCTGCCCCGGCTGCTTCTGCCCGCGCTGGCCCTTCTGGCCATCCTGCTGCAAGCCCATCTCGGCGAGTTTCTTCTTGAGGGCCTCCAGCCGCTTCTTCAATTGCTCCTGCCGGCCCTGCGTATCCTGCGACCCTTCGCGCGACGCCGAGGGATCGTTCGGATCGGGATAGAGATATTTCTCCATGTCCCGGATCGCCCGGGACTGCTGGCCAATGCTCTCGTCCGAGTTCTTGTCCTTCAGGTTGTCGGCGGATTGCTTCATCGACCGCTCGGCGCTGTCGAGCAGTGCATCCAGACTCTTTTGGTCGGCGCGCGACGACTGGGCGAGACCAATCGAAGCCGTGGAACAGGACAGCATAAGCACGAGACAAGCCGTGGCGAGCCTTCCGCGCGTGACCTTGCCGTTCTGCCAGATTGAGGTGTGTTTCATGAGCTATCTCGCTCCCTGGGATTCACGCCAGGTCCTGAGCTCTTCGCGCAAGGCATCCTGCTGCCTTGCCAGGTCCTCCAGCTGATCGCTGGTCGCGCCGCGCGTCTTCTGCCGCAGCTCTCTCGATTTACGCAGGATCTCCGCGACCTTGGGCGGCAGAGGCTTGGTGCGTTGGCCGCGTTTGGAGTCCTTGCTCTGCCGGTCGGTTTCGTCGCGAAGCGCGTTCTGCTCCCGGAGCAGATCGTTCAGCTCGCGCGCAATCTCGTCCATCTCTTTTTGCTCGGCGCTGGGCGGCCCCGGAGGATTTTCCAGCGCGCGGGCCAGGCGGTCCAGCTCGCGCGCCGCCGCTTCGCGGTTGCCGCGCTGGATCAGCCGCTCGATGCGCTTCATCTGGTCGTCGAGGCCGATGGCCGGCCGCGCCAGCGGATTGCTGCGCATCTGCTGCGCGTACTGGCGCATATAATTGTCCAGCGCGGTCCGCAGATTGTCCATGAGCTTCTTGAGCTCTTCGTCGCTGGCGCCGCGCTGAAGCGCCTGCTTGAGCGCGTCCTGCGCCGCGCGCAACGCCTTGGCGACGTCGCTGATGTTGCCGTCCTCGATCGTCACCGCAAGCGCCCACAGGCTCGCCACGACCTCACGCAGGGAATCGTCGGTGCGCGCCGCCTCGAGCTGGCGTGCGACGCTATGCAGGCCGAGATACTGCCCGGCTTCCGGCGTGAACATCTCGGGCGCGATCATCAGCGCATCGAGCGCGGCGTAGACGTCGGAATTCTTGTTGGCGTCGAGCGCGAGGATGCGGCGCTGCTCGATCAGCGCGCGGGCGAGCGGCTTGGTGAACAGCCGGCCCGGCAAGCGCATGTTGAAGGGCTCGCTCTTCGCCTCGTTGCCGGCCTCGTCCTTGGCAGTGAGCGTCAGCGTCACGTCCGCGCCGGAATAGGGATCCTCGCTGAGGTCCTTCACCGTCTGGCCGACGCCGTTGCGGGTCCGCGCATTGGGCAGGGTCAGCGCGAATTGCGGCGGCTGGAACAGCGGCCGCGCGGCCTTGCCGTCCGCGTCCTTGGTTCCGTCCTTGTCTTCGGTTGCGCGCGGAACGAATTGCGCGGCGGCGCCCGTGACGCCGTAATCGTCCTCGATCTTGTAGGAGAGCTGCAACGCGCCGTAGGCCTGACGCTCGGGATCCTTGGCGAGCGCGATCGTCGGCGGGCGGTCGGGCGTCGCCGCGAACGCCCATTGCGGCTGGCCGGAGGGCGCGCGGACATGCGCGGTGCCGTCGCCGGTGATGGTAAAATGCTTCTCGTTGGTGCCCTTCGGCGCGGCCTCGGTGGGCGCGACCTCCTTGAGGCCACCGGAGATGACGACATCGAGGCTGCTGCCGGAGGAGCGCACGATCAGGGTCGAGCCGGCCGGAACTGCGAGCGGGCCGCTGGCAGGCAGCGCCGCGGCCTCCTTGTTGGCGGCCGACAGGATGACCGGCGGCTTGCCGGTGTAGAGCGGCGGCGTGATCCAGGCATCGACGCGGACGTTGGTCGGCGCCAGCACGCCGTTCCAGTCGAACGCGGCACCTAACCGCATCGCGCGCTCGTCGCCGGCGGCGAAGAAGGTCGCGACCAGCATCACCATGACCAGCGCGCGCAGCGCCCAGGGATCGTGCAGGGCGAGGCGCGGATGTGGCAAGCCGGCACGGATGCGCTTGAGCGAAGCCAGCGTGCGCTCGCGCTGCGCCTGCCACAACGCCAGCGCGACCGGGTCTTTCGAGCTCAGCGTGTCCGTCAGCGTCGTCGCCGGGCGGTGACGGATACCGGAGCCACGGTCGAGCCGGCTCAGAGCCTCGTCGCGGCCCGGCCAGCGGAAACGAATCAGGGGGACCAGAGCGGCGATTGCGATGCCGGCAAAAGCCACGAGACCGATGGCACGGACGACGGACGGCAGCACCAGCCAGAGGCCGGCCCACGACACCACCAGGAACAGGCCGACGACAGTCAGCACCCGCGCCAGATGTGGCCAGGCACGTTCCCACGCGATGGCATAAATGGCCCGATCGAGGGCCTGCGCCAGCTTCAGCCGCGACAGAGCGTCGCCATCGCGGATCGGGTCTGACGGGTCGGGGGTGACGCCGTTCAATCAATTCTCCAGGTTGCCCGGTAGAGAAGCGTATCACAACGGCAGCACTGAGGCATCCGTTCCGGTACGGGAGAGACCCCTTTTCCCGCATAACACGAGGACGTGACTGGCCGGGCGCAACACCGTAATTTCCACGCGCCATTCCGAGGAAAACGCAAGGAAATAGAGGGAACGCCATGGACAAGAAGATGCACGACAAGGGCCTGGAAGTCCGCAAAGCGGTGCTGGGCGAGGCCTATGTCAACAATGCCCTGAAGAACGTCGACGATTTCAACCGTCCGTTCCAGGAGATGCTCAACGAATATTGCTGGGGCACCGTGTGGGGCCGCGAGGAACTGCCGCGCAAGACCCGCAGCATGCTCAACATCGCCATGATCGCGATCCTCAACCGCCAGCACGAGTTTCGCGCGCATCTGAAGGGCGCGCTGACCAATGGCGTCTCCCGCGACGAGATCCGCGAGATCCTGATGCTGGTCGCGATCTATGGCGGCATGCCGGCCGCAGTCGACAGCTTTCGCATCGCGCGCGAGGTGTTCGCGGAGATCGACGGCAAGGCGTGAGGCCGCCTCTGTTCGCCGCCTCACATCCAACGAACAACGAAGAAGAAAGAAGGAAACACCATGCACATCGGATTCATCGGCCTCGGAAACATGGGTCTCCCGATGGCGCGGCGGCTGATCGAGGCCGGGCACAAGCTCGTCGTGTTCGACACCCGCAAGGAGGCCGTCGACAAGCTCGTGGCGCGCGGCGCCACCGCTGCAACCTCGCCGAAGGACGTCGCCGATCAGGTCGAGACGGTCATGGCGAGCCTGCCCTCGCTGCAGGCGTCGCTCGAGGTCGCGACGGGTGCGAACGGCGTGATCGAAGGGAGCCGCGCCAAGCGCTTCATCGATCTCTCCACCGTCGGCTCGACGATGGCGGCGAAGATCCACGGCCTGCTGGCAAAACGCGACATCGTGCAGATCGACTGCCCCGTCTCCGGCGGCGTCGGCGGCGCCGAGAAGGGCACCCTGGCGGTGATGGTCTCAGGGCCCAAAGCCGAGTTCGAGCTGCTCAAGCCCGCGCTCGACGTGATCGGAAAAGTGTTCTTCATCGGCGAGAAGCCGGGCGCGGCGCAGACCATGAAGCTCGCCAACAATTTCCTGTCGGCGACCGCGATCGTGGCGACCTCGGAAGCGGTGGTGATGGGCGTCAAGGCGGGGCTCGATCCCGCGGTGATGATCGACGTCATCAATGCCGGCTCCGGCATGAACACCGCGAGCCGCGACAAGTTTCCGCGCTCGGTGCTGCCGCGGACGTTCGACTTCGGCTTCGCCACGGGGCTGATGGTGAAGGACGTGCGGCTGGCGCTGGAGGAGATGAAGCAGCTCGGCCTGTCGATGGAGGTCGCCGACGCGGTCGGACGGCTATGGGAGACCGTGATCAGCGCGGAAGGCGCCGAGTCCGACTTCACCGCGGCGATCAAGCCGATCGAAAAGAAGGCGGGAGTTGTGGTCGGCGGAACGAAGGGTGGATTGGCGGGGAAGTAGCCGCCCCGCACGCTCGTCGTCCCGGGGCGTGCGAGGCGCGAGCCCGGGACCCATAACCACAGGCGGATGTGGTTACGGGGACTCGGAGTTACAGCTCAGCCAAACAACCACTTCTTGTGGTTATGGGTCCCCGCCCCTCGTGCGCAATTGCGCACTAGGCGGGGACGACAGCGAGGATGAGGCGCGGCCTTACCGCCCCTCAATCCCTCACAGCCACGGCGCCGGCGTGTCCATCGCGATCAGCTGCTCGACCTCGATGCGCGGGCGCACGACGGCGTATTGATCGCCCTTTACCAGCACTTCCGGAACCAGCGGCCGCGTGTTGTAGGTGCCGGCCTGCACCGCGCCATAGGCGCCCGCGGTCATGATGGCGATGAGATCGCCAGGCTTCGGCGTCGGCAGCGTGCGATCCAGTGCGAGATAGTCGCCGGTCTCGCAGACCGGGCCGACGACGTCGGCCATGATCGTGGCGGCGCCCGCGGCCGGCTGCGTCACCGGCAGAATGTCGTGATGCGCCTCGTACAGCGTCGGGCGGATCAAATCGTTCATGGCGGCGTCGATGATGACGAAATTCTTGCCGTCGCCGTGCTTCACGTAGATCACCCTGGCGACCAGGATGCCGGCATTGCCGACGATCATGCGGCCCGGCTCGAACATCAGCGTGCAGCCGAGATTGTGGCTGACGCGCTTGACCATGGCGGCATAGGCGTCGGGCGCCGGCGGCGCCTCGCGGTCCATGTAATAGGGAATGCCGAGGCCGCCGCCGAAATCGACGTGGCTGATGTTGTGACCGTCGCTGCGCAGCGTCTGCACGAATTCGGAGAGGATGCGGAACGCAGTCTCCATCTTGGAGAGATCGGTGATCTGGCTGCCGATATGCACGTCGGTGCCGGTGACCTGGATACCCGGCAGCTTTGCGGCGCGCGCATAGACCTCGCGGGCATAGGCGATCGGAATGCCGAACTTGTTCTCGGACTTGCCGGTCGAGATCTTGGCGTGCGTGCCAGCATCGACGTCCGGATTGACGCGCACGGAGATGCGCGCGGTCTTGCCCATCTCGGTCGCAAGCCGCGACAACAGCTCGAGCTCGGGCTCGGATTCGACGTTGAGGCAGAGGATGTCGGCGGCCAGCGCGGCACGTAATTCGGTTTCGGTCTTGCCGACGCCGGAGAACAGGATCTTGCTGGCGGGAATGCCGGCGGCCAGCGCACGCTTCAATTCGCCGCCGGAGACGACGTCGGCGCCGGCCCCGAGCTTGGCCAGCGTGCGCAGCACCGACTGGTTGGAATTCGCCTTCATGGCGTAGCAGACCAGCACCTTCTCGCCGGCGAAGGCGTCGGCGAAGACGCGGTAGTGCCGCTCGAGCGTCGCGGTCGAATAGCAATAGAACGGCGTACCGACGGTTGCGGCCAGCTCGGACAGGTTCACGGCCTCGGCGTGCAGCACGCCGTTGCGATAGTCGAAATGGTTCATGGCGTCAGCTCAGCTATCCCGGCTCATTTTTTGCCGGGAGGTTCGTCCAGGAGCGGGTCGAGGATAAACGATTTCTTCTTGCCCTTGGCGGCGGCAGGCGCCGCGTCCGCACCGTACCCGGGATTGAACACGCTCGGCGTCCTCTGGGCTTCCGTCTCGGTGTCGGTTGGAGCTGCGACATTGGCCGTGGATGCACTGGAGGCGGTCGGCGGCAGATCCAGCGGGCCCTTGCGGCCGCAGCCGGCAAGCGCGAGCGCCGTCAGGCTCAAGACAATGATGGCCCACCCCGAGCCGGCCGGGCGAAACTTTGACGTCACGACGAAATCCCCACTACGCGGGCCGCACCATACAGAGATTGGCACGCTCTGGCGAGAGCCGGATGACCATGAAACATAAGCGAAATTTTGCCCTCAGCCCAATTTTCGCTCTTTTTCCAGCCGCTTCGCCCAGGCCTTGGCCTGCGACGCCACGTTCTTCGGCGCGGTGCCGCCGAAGCTGGTCCGGCTCTTCACCGACGATTCGACCGAGAGCACGCCGAGCACGTCCTTGGTAATCTTGGGCTCGATCGCCTGCATCTCCTTCAGCGGCAGCTCGTGCAGCGCCACCCCGCCCTCGGCGGCTTTCGCCACGATACGGCCGGTGACGTGGTGGGCGTCGCGGAATGGCATCTTCAGCGTCCGCACCAGCCAGTCGGCAAGGTCGGTCGCGGTGGCATAGCCCTCGCCCGCCGCCGCCTTCATCTTCGCTTCGTCGGGCATGAGATCGCGGACCATGCCGGTCATGGCGCGGATCGCGAGCGACAGGGCGGCAAAGCCCTCCATCGCGCCCTGCTTGTCCTCCTGCATATCCTTTTGATAGGCGAGCGGCAGGCCCTTCATCACGATCAGGAGGCCGTTGAGCGCGCCGATGACGCGGCCGGTCTTGGCGCGCACGAGCTCGGCGGCATCCGGATTGCGCTTCTGCGGCATGATCGAGGATCCCGTGGTGAACTTGTCGCTGAGGCGGATGAGACCGACCAGCGGCGAGGTCCAGATCACGATCTCCTCGGCAAAGCGCGACATGTGCACGGCGCAGATCGAGGCCGCCGACAGCGTCTCCAGCACGAAGTCGCGATCGGAGACCGCATCGAGCGAGTTCGCCATCGGGCGGTCGAAACCGAGCGCTTTCGCGGTGGCGTGGCGGTCGATCGGGAACGAGGTGCCGGCGAGCGCGGCGGCGCCGAGCGGCGATTCATTGAGCCGCTTGCGGGCGTCCTGGAAACGGCCGCGGTCACGCGCCGCCATCTCGACATAGGCGAGCAGATGATGGCCGAAGGTCACGGGCTGCGCGGTCTGCAGATGCGTGAAGCCGGGCATCACAGTCGCGGCATGTTCGAGCGCGCGATTGACGAGCGCGGCCTGGAACGCGGCGAGCGCCGCATCGGTCTCGTCGAGAACGTCGCGGACATAGAGACGGAAATCGGTCGCAACCTGGTCGTTGCGCGAGCGCGCGGTGTGCAGCCGGCCGGCGGCGGGGCCGATCAGCTCGGACAGGCGGCTCTCGACGTTCATATGGATATCTTCGAGGGCACGCTTGAATGTGAAGCCGCCCTTGCCGATCTCTGACAAAATCGTGTCTAGACCCTTGCCGATATTTTTCGCATCAGAGCCCGTGATGATGCCCTGCGCGGCAAGCATCGCGGCGTGCGCCTTGGATGCGGCAATGTCCTGGGCAAAGAGGTGACGATCGACGTCGATGGAGACGTTGATCTCTTCCATGATCTCATCGGGGCGCTCCGAGAACCGGCCGCCCCACATCTTGTTGCTCATGATCCCCTGCTCACGCCTTGCTTGCCGCTGCTGCCGCACGTTTGCTGGCCGGAGCCAGCCGTATTAAGAGGCCCCTGATAGCCATATCTGCGACCGGATGACAAACGATATGCTCGACAAGACGCCCTCCGCCACGCGCCGGATCCCCCTCGTCATCGCCACTGTGGCGATCGGGGGGCTGGCCGGCTTCGCCGCGCTGTACGGGCTGGGCCTGAACCGGGCGCCCTCAGGCGATCCGGCCTGCCGGGCCGCGGTGGCAACGGCGCAAAAAATCGCTCCCCTCGCCCATGGCGAACTGGCCGCCCTGACCGTGGCGAGCGCGCCGCTAATACTGCCCGACCTGGTCTTCGAGGACGCTGACGGCAAGCCGAAGAAGCTGTCCGATTTCCGCGGCAAGACGCTGCTGGTCAACCTCTGGGCCACCTGGTGCGTGCCCTGCCGCAAGGAAATGCCGGCGCTGGACGAGCTCCAGGGCAAGCTTTCGGGCCCGAATTTCGAGGTGGTGGCGATCAACATCGACACCCGCGACGCCGAGAAGCCCAAGACGTTCCTGAAAGAGGCCAACCTGACCCGGCTCGGCTATTTTAGCGATCAGAAAGCCAAGGTTTTCCAGGACCTTAAAGCCATAGGCCGGGCCCTGGGCATGCCGACCTCGGTGCTGGTCGACCCACAGGGCTGCGAGATCGCGACGATCGCGGGGCCGGCGGAATGGGCGAGCGAGGACGCGCTCAAGCTGATCCGGGCTGCGACGGGCAAGGCCGCCGCGTCGCTCTAGGCGGTGTGTACTAAGCCGTGACGTTTAGGTTGCCGCCGACGCCGGCGCCGACATTGGCGAGCGAAGGCTGACCGGCGCCGAGCAGCGTCAGGACGGTGGATTTCTCCATATCCGCGTTCTGCTTCATCAGCGTCGCCGAGATATTCGACTGTAGCGCGCCTTGCTGAGCGGCCAGCATGGTGCTGACCATCGCCATCATGTCCATTACGCAAACCCTCTTACCGGGCGCAGCCTAGGGGCGATGGGTTAATGCGACATGAATTGTCACGGTGCGGATGCACGGCCGGAGGGCGATAGCGCCGTAGGGTGGGCAAAGCGGCTTGTCCGCCGTAGCTCGAAGAGCGAAGGCGGAAGCGTGCCCACCAATTTCCACCGCATCATTGGAGAGATGGTGGGCACGGCGCCTTGCGCCTTTGCCCACCCTACGGCACCGGAAATTGGATCAGCGCGTCGGAACCGGCTTGGCGCCCCGGTAGTCGTAGAAGCCACGCTGGGTCTTGCGGCCGAGCCAGCCGGCCTCGACGTATTTCACCAGCAGCGGGCACGGGCGATATTTGGAGTCGGCGAGGCCCTCGTGCAGCACCTGCATGATCGACAGGCAGGTATCGAGGCCGATGAAATCGGCGAGCTCGAGCGGGCCCATCGGATGATGCGCGCCAAGCTTCATCGCCGCGTCGATGGCCTCGACATTGCCGACGCCTTCATACAGCGTGTAGATCGCCTCGTTGATCATCGGCAGCAGGATACGATTGACGATGAAGGCCGGGAAATCCTCGGAGACCGCGACCTGCTTGCCGAGCTTGGAGACGAATTCCTTGGACGCCTCGAAGGTCTGGTCGTCGGTGGCGATGCCGCGGATCAGCTCGACCAGCTCCATCAGCGGTACCGGATTCATGAAGTGAATGCCGATGAAGCGCTCGGGCCGGTCGGTGGCGGCGGCTAGCCGCGTGATCGAGATCGAGGAGGTATCGGAGGCGACGATCGCCTCCGGCTTCAGCACCGCGCAGAGCTCGTGGAAGATCTTGCGCTTGACCTCTTCCTTCTCGACCGCGGTCTCGATCACGAGGTCGCAATCGGCGAGGTCGTCGAGCTTCTCGGCGAGCTTGATGCGCGCCATCGCCTTGGTCTTGTCGTCCTCGCTGACGGCCTTCTTGGAGACCTGGCGCGCCAGATTGCCATTGATGGTGGCCATGCCCGACTTGAGCCGGTCGGCCGAGACGTCGTTGAGCACCACGTCGAAACCGGCCAGCGCCGCGACATGCGCGATGCCATTGCCCATCTGACCCGCGCCGATCACGCCGACCTTCTTGATCACTGCCGCCATAATGTCATCCACCGGAACGGCGCGCAGATCGCGCCTGCCTCATCCCCCGAGCCGGGAGGTCCGATTTAATCAGAAACTCGATTAGATCAGAATCCTGGCTCGAAACCTAGATTGGATCGCTTCCCCGGCGTGCCCCACGCCAAAGAAAACGCCTTGAAAAAGAAAAACCGGCCGGAGTGTACCACTCCGGCCGGTGTTTTTAGCGCGTTTTTACTTGCCGAGCTTGGCGAGCGCTTCGGTGAGCTCAGGAACCGCCTGGTAGAGGTCGGCGACCAGGCCGTAATCGGCGACCTGGAAGATCGGCGCGTCCTCGTCCTTGTTGATCGCGACGATCACCTTGGAGTCCTTCATGCCGGCCAGATGCTGGATCGCGCCGGAAATGCCCACCGCGACATAGAGCTCGGGGGCCACCACCTTGCCGGTCTGGCCGACCTGCCAGTCGTTCGGCGCATAGCCGGCATCCACCGCCGCGCGCGAGGCACCGACGCCGGCACCGAGCTTGTCGGCGAGCGGTTCGATGTACTTGGCGAAGTTCTCGCGGCTCTGCATGGCACGGCCACCGGAGACGATGATCTTGGCCGAGGTCAGCTCGGGGCGGTCGCTCTTGGCGACTTCCTCGCCGACGAAGGACGACAGGCCCGGATCGGCCGCCGCAGCGACGTTCTCGACCGCGGCGCTGCCGCCTTCACCCGCCGCCGCAAAGGTCGAGGTGCGCACCGTGATGACCTTCTTGGCGTCCTTCGACTTCACCGTCTGGATGGCGTTGCCGGCATAGATCGGGCGCTCATAGGTGTCGGGGGCGACCACCTTGGTGATCTCGGAGACCTGCATGACGTCGAGCAGGGCTGCGACACGCGGCATCACGTTCTTGAAGCGCGAGGTCGCGGGCGCGACGATCGCGTCATAGCCGGAAGCCAGCGAGACGATCAGCGCGGCCAGCGGCTCGGCGAGATCGTGGGCGTAGGTCTCGCCCTCGGCAAGCAGCACCTTCTTCACGCCGGCAAGCTTGGCGGCGGCATCCGCCGCAGCCTTGGCGTTCTGGCCGGCCACCAGCACGTCGACATCCGCGCCGAGTGCGGCAGCCGCGGTCAGGGCCTTGTTGGTCGCGTCCTTCAGCGACGCATTGTCGTGTTCGGCAATCAGAAGCGTCGTCATCAGAGCACCCCGGCTTCGTTCTTGAGTTTCGACACCAGCTCGGCGACGTCCTTGACCTTGACGCCCGCCTTGCGGCCCGCCGGCTCCGTCGTCTTGAGAACCTCGAGACGCGCGGCGACGTCGACGCCGTAATCGGCGACGGTCTTCTCCGCGATCGGCTTCTTCTTGGCCTTCATGATGTTGGGCAGCGAGGCATAGCGCGGCTCGTTGAGACGGAGATCCGTGGTGACGATCGCCGGTCCCTTCAGCTTGACGGTCTGCAGACCGCCGTCGACTTCGCGGGTGACCTTGAAGTCAGAACCTTCGACCTCGAGCTTCGAAGCAAACGTCGCCTGCGACCAGCCGAGCAGCGCGGCCAGCATCTGACCGGTCTGGTTGCTGTCGTCGTCGATCGCCTGCTTGCCGAGGATAATCAGGCCGGGCTGCTCTTCGTCGGCGATCTTCTTCAGAATCTTCGCGACCGCGAGCGGCTCGACGGTGCCCTCGACCTTCACCAAGATGCCGCGGTCGGCGCCCATGGCGAGACCGGTGCGGATCGTCTCCGAGGCCTGCGCCGGTCCAATGGAAACCACGACGACCTCGGTGGCCTTGCCGCCTTCCTTCAGGCGCAACGCTTCCTCGACCGCGATTTCGTCGAACGGGTTCATCGACATCTTCACGTTGGCGAGTTCAACGCCCGATCCATCGCCCTTGACGCGGACCTTGACGTTGTAATCAACCACCCGCTTTACCGGCACCAAGACCTTCATCGATCCTCTTTCACTCAATTTGGGAGGGGGGTTATCAACTGGCGCGGAACCTAAAGGCCTGATCCGGCCCGGTCAACGCGCGACAGGGCCAAATTTTAGACCTTAGAAATATCGACCTCAATGGGTCAGCGATTCTGGCCCGGAACCCAGAGCACGTCGCCGGCGCCGTTATGGTTGGCGGCACGGCTGGCGACGAACAGGAAGTCGGACAGGCGGTTCATATACTGGATGCCAGCGGCGCCCACGGGCTCGCCGGGCCGGGCCGCCAGTTCCACCATCACGCGTTCCGCCCTGCGGCAAATCGTACGGGCAACGTGGAGGTAGGCGGCGGCCGGCGTGCCGCCCGGCAGCACGAAGGAGGTGAGCGGCGCCAGCTTGTCGTTGAGCGCGTCGATGTCGCGCTCGAGCCGCTCGACCTGGCTTGCCACCACCCGCAGCCGCTCGGCCTTGCCTTCACGCTCGGGCACCGCGAGGTCCGCGCCGAGGTCGAACAGATCGTTCTGGATGCGGCCGAGCATCGCGTCGAACTCGGACATGTCATGGGTGTGGAGCCTGACAACGCCGATCGCGGCATTGGTCTCGTCCACGGTGCCATAGGCTTCGATGCGCAGATCGTATTTCGGACGGCGCTCGCCCGTTCCGAGCGCCGTCGTGCCGTCGTCACCGGTCTTCGTATAGATGCGATTCAGCGTGACCATTTTTAACGCCCCATCGCCCAGACCGCGAGCATGGCAATCACGATCGCCACAAACTGAAGCAGCACGCGCCAGCGCATCAGCTTCTGCGAGGTGTTGGGCGAGCCGCCGCGCATCATGTTGACGAGACCGAGCAGCAGCACCACCGCCACGGCGCCGGCCGCTACCGGCAGGATGAAAGTACTCAGGAGAGATGCCATTTGGGGTAGATAACACCGTGCTTGCGGATGCGCCATGGTGCCGCGGCAGCCGCCGCCGGGGGGGGGGGGGGGGGGGGGGGGGGGGGGGGCGCGCGGGGGGGCGGGGGGGGGGGGGGGGGGGGGGGGGGCGGGGGGGGGGGGGGGGGGGGGGGGGGGGGGGGGGGGGGGGGG
>NZ_JBVVPO010000080.1:0-35191 GCF_055811795.1 Bradyrhizobium sp. MI1.7 | reverse complement strand
CCGGATGGCTAAAGACCGTGGTGAGAACCACGAACGCGAACAGCGGCACGCCGAAGATCAGGAGCAGCGCCACGCGATCGTGAAACAGCCAGCGGCACTCGCGCCGCGCGACCAGCAGAAATCCGGGCTTGGGCGCCGGCCTCATGGCCGTGACCGCCAATCCAGATAGGCGCTCATTCCCGGTCGCAGCTCGGGCACCGGTTGCACCGGATAGGCACGGATCGAAAACGTCCGCAGGTCGAAATCACCCGAAGCACGCGTGGCCCGCCAGCTTGCATATTCGCCCTTGGTCGCGATGAGCTTGACCTCGACTGTCACCGAGCGGTCGCCGAGGGCGGGAATGCGGACATCGAAGCGATCGCCGACCTTGAGGCCTTTGACGAGATCCTCTCGCAGATCGAAATGCACCCAGAGGTCCGCGAGATTGATCAAGGTGACGAGCGGGACGCCCGGCGAGACGTATTCGCCGGGTTCCACATTACGCTGATAGATCTGCGAGGCTACGGGCGCATAAACCACGAGCTGGTCGATGATCGACTGGACACTCTGGATATCGGCACTGGCCTTTTCGACATTGGTATTGGCAATGGCCCGCTCCTCCTTGGTGTAGCCATTGACCGCCTGCTCATAGGCCGATTTGGCCTGGTCGACGGCGCGCTCGCTTTCGTGCAGCGCATCGGTGGCCTGATCGAGGCGGGCTTGCGGCGCGTTGCCTTGCTCGGTCAAGGTGTGTGTGCGGTCAAACGTCTTCTGTGCCAGCACCAGCGCCGCCTGGGCGCGCTCCATCTCCGCCTTCCGTGCCGCGATCACTTCCACCCGCGTTCCGACGAGTACGTTGGCAAGCTGGGCGTCCGCAACGGCCTTGGCCGCCTTCATCTGGTCGTGTTTGGCCAGCGTTTCCGGATTGTCGATCTGGACCAGCACCGCGCCCGCAGCGACGTTCTGGCCGCGCTCGACGGGAATCTTGCCGACCCGTCCGTCCACGCGCGCCGCGATATCGAGCCGCGTTGCATCGACCTCGCCCTGAACCAGCAAGGGTTCGGGTCGTAAGAGATAGAAGGCGGAAAGCGCGACGACGGCAGCCGCAACGACACCGACGATGATGGAAGGAGTACGTGTTGGGTTGCGCGTGGTTTTCGCCTGTTCGTTAGCCGGCTCGTCGGGTGTGTTTTGAATGTCCTTGTCAGAGCTCGGCGCGTCCATGCCTGACTCCCTTTCTCGTGACGGGATGGCCCACTCTATTCGGTTGCCAGGCCCAGTCGCAATCGCGAAGCGGTGCGGTACTTTCAATACTCCGCGACGTGCCGGCGGCCATCTTATTCGGATTGCTCGTCGGGCAAAACACCCGTCACCCCGTCAACCCCTTGTTGCGGCTTCGCGCGGGCCGCTCTGTCCATCCTCCGAATCGCTCTCCGGCTCCCGGATCAGCACCACCGGTTCGTCATAGCCTTTGCGGCTGCTGTAGAACACCAGCGCCATCAGGCCGACGCCGACAACCAGCGAGAACACCACGCCGAGCACCAGCGCGACATAGCCGGACGCCGGCACGCTGGTATCCGTGCTGGTCCAGCCGAGATAGCCGAGAACACTCGCGGCGACGAGCATGGCGCACAACGCCGCGATGACCAGCCATCTGGCGAGCTTGCCGTCTTGCGCCTTGGGCGGCGCCGGTTGCCCGCTGGTCACGTTCATGAACCTCTCCTCGCGCGGCCGTCGCGGCGCGCTTACGGTGCGGTGGCCTTGGCCGCGATGGCATGCAGTGCGGCGGTCATCGCGCCGATGGCGGTTTTGGCCGGCTCGCCGACGCCGTGACGGCCGGCGAGATAGGCCGGATCGTTGTAGGACAGCCAGGTCGCGCCTTGCTCGTCCTGCCAGACCAGCGCCTTCAGCGGCAGGTCGATGCCGACGGTCTGCGCCTGCTGCATCAACGGCGTGCCGCCCTTGGCGTTGCCGAAGATGAGGAGATCGGTCGGCCGCAGAGTCATGCCGACGGCGGCAGCGCCCGCGGCGTGATCGACATGGGCAAACACGGTGAGGCCTTTGGCCTTCACCTCGGTCTCGAGCCGCGTCATCGTGTCCTGCGGGCCAAAATTGCTCTTGATGGTGATAAGTCCGTCTGTAGCCATTGCCTGCGTCTCCCAGAAACATGTCGCGACCAGCGCGGAGATCCGGATCAGTGTGAAGAGCCTCATGATGTCAGGCTCACTTCTTGCGGAATAATCGCGCCGGGTCGAATTCCGGCTCCGGAATGAAGCCGTCGCGATTGGGCATCCTGATTTTCGGCAAGGACTCCTTGTCGACCTTGCCGTCGGCGGGAACGATGCCGTTGAGGCTCAATATGTAGGCGGTGACGGCATAGGTCTCGTCGGTGCTGAGCGAGCCCGGCGTCGGATACGGCATCGCGCGATGAATGTAGTCGAACAGGGTCGTCGCATAGGGCCAGAAGCTGCCCACGGTCTTGACCGGCATGTTGGAGGCGAGCGTGCCCTGTCCGCCGGCGAGACGATCCTTGATGCCGCCCTGGCCGTTGTCGCCATGACAGGCCGCGCAATTGTCGGCAAAGATCTGCTTGCCTTGCACCGCCGTGCCGCTGCCGTCGGGCAGGCCCTTGCCGTCGGGGCCGACGTCGATGTCCCATAGCTTGATTTCCTGCGGCGTTGCCGGACGGCCGAAATCGAACGCCAGCGCGGGCGCGGCGAACAGGCCGGCGGCGAGGATGCCGGCGAGAAACAGCTTGTCATGCGAGAACATTGCGGACCCTCCCGGCTTCGTCGATGCTCCAGGTCTGCTGGGCGTTGTAGTGAAACAGCGCGTTGGTCCCCATCGCGGCGATGAAGGACTGCCGGTCCGGCTGAACGTTGCCCTGGTCGTCGGTCGAGCGGCTCACGATTTTTGTCGGCTTGCCGTCCCAGACCCAATCCATCTGGAAGCGCACCTGCGCCTTGGACAGCACCGGCTCGCTCAATTGCGCGGGTTTCCACGTCTTGGCGCCGTCAGTGGAGATCTCGACCTTGGCGATCTTGCCATGACCGCTCCAGGCAAGACCCGAGATGCGGTTATAGCCCGGCTGGATCTGCATCATGCCCGATGGTTGCGTGATGACGGAGTTGGTTTCCATCCGCAGCTGAAACTGCCGCGCCTTGCCGTTGGCCAGCAGCTGGGTGTAGCGCGCCGTCTCCCAGCGCGTCATCCAGGGCTCGCTGCCGAACTTGAGGCGGCGCAGCCATTTGATGTTGAGGTTGCCTTCGAAGCCCGGCATCACCAGCCGCATCGGAAAGCCGTGCGCGGGCCGCAGCGGCTCGCCGTTCTGGCCGTAGGCGACGAAAGCCTCGTTCACGATCTCGTCGGTGAGGGGAATGCTGCGATCGACACCCGCGCCGTCGCCGCCCTCCGCCAGCATCCAGTTCGAACCCTTGTCCTTGGCGACGAGGTCGATCAGGAATTTGAGCGGAACGCCGGTCCATTCATTGGTGCTGACGAGGCCATGCGTGTTCTGCACCGTCACGTCAGGATCGGCTTTTTTCCAGTTCTCCCAGCCGTTGCCGGTGCATTCGATGAACACGACGCGCGTCACCGACGGCATCCGCTTCAGATCCTCGACGCTGAACACCAGCGGCTTGCCGACCATGCCGTGGATCAGCAGCCTGTGCTGGGCAGGATCGATATCGGGCACGCCGGAATGGCTGCGCTCGTAATGCAGGTCCGTCGGCGTGATGTTGCCTACCAGTTTCTGATGCGGGGTCTTGGAATTGATGGCATCGCCGGGATCGACGTTGCGCTTGCCCGGCGTGGCCTCGGGGATGCGATCGAGTTTTGCAAACCGGGAGCGTTCGCTGTGCGCGCTCAGATCAGCGCCGGGCCCGCGATCGGGGACGTCGGCGAGCGTCTCGGCGCCCGCCGCCTCGGACGCCACCGCGCCAAGGATGCCCGCCGACAGGCCTCCCACGAAGCCGCGGCGCGACACATTCGCAGGCCGTGGCAACAACTCAACTGGCGTCTTGGACGTCATATGATCTCCCCGTGATGACCGTGTTTTTGGAAATCCCTGCCGCCTTCATGCCGTGACATTACCGAACACCGTGAGGATTGCTCGTTAGGATGTGTTAAAAGCCATGAGTACTGGTCCACTCATGCGCGGGACGGCCCTCTTGTATGGTAGATGCGCTTGGCTGTTCCATGGAATGGCCGGGCGGCTCGGAGACATGTCCGGGCGGATCAAGGGGAGAGGGATGTCGGAGGCGGACGCGGCGGAATTGTTGAAGGCGATGGTGCCGCTGTTCAGGATCCGTCCAATATTCGAGGATTCCTGCAAATTTGGCGGCAGCTGGGAGTCGCTACACGCGCCGAACGGCAAGGGGTGGGCGCAGTTCCACATGGTCACGCGCGGCGCTTGCGTGGTCGAGCGGCCGGGCCTGGGCCCGCAGCGGCTGGAAGCCGGCGACATCCTTCTCCTGCCGCATGGCGACAGTCACGCGGTTCGAAGCCGGACGGGCGGCGCTGTCAGGCGTGTTACGACCGAGGTCCGCAATGGCGTCCGCCAGCGCGCGACGGTCGAGGCCGAGGTCGATACCGAACTGCTGTGCGGCCGTTTCCTGTTCGAAACGTCGGATGATAATCCGTTGATCGCCGCGCTTCCCGACGAGATCATCCTGCGCACAGCGGAGGAGCCGCTGCTGGAACGGTTTCGGCGCCTGCTGATCGACATCCGAGAGGAACTGGACGCTGGACGGGTTGGATCGGAAGTGGTCGCGGCCGACCTCGCGAGGGCGTTGTTCGTGATGATGCTCCGCGACCATCTTTCGGACGATGCCTCCGGGAACGGGACGGTGTCGCTGTTGCGCGACCGCGTGACGGCCCGTGTGGTGTCGGCGATCCTCAACGATCTCGCCCGGGACTGGACGCTCGACGACATGGCGGCGGTGGCGATCGCCTCGCGCGCGACGCTGGTGCGCGCTTTTCAAAAGCGCGCGGGGGTCGCGCCCATGACGTTCCTGTCCGATTTGCGATTGACGGTCGCGCGCAAGCGGCTGGCCGGCACCTCCGATCCGATCGCGAAGATCGCCGGCGAGGTCGGCTATGCGTCCGAAGGCGCGCTGAGCAAAGCCATCATGCGCAGATACGGCATGCGACCCGGCGCCTTGAGGGAGCCGGGTCCTCGCGCGCCGGTCGTCAGACCCGATACCAGCTCCCCAAATTCCAGGTCGTGACGTCCCAGCCCGAGATGTCGGCCATGAGGTTATTGACGCCGGCGCCGACGATGTTGCGGGAGAGCAGCGGCACCAGAATATTGGCTTCGCAGAAGATCTCGTTGACCTTGATCAGGAGCGCGGCGCGCTTGACCGGATCGAGCTCCTGCTGCGCGGTCTTGTAGGCCTTGTCGGCCTCGGGATCGGACCAGCGCGAGATGTTGCGGCCGAGCCACTTGTTCTCCTTGTTGGCGATCTCCCAGGAGACGCACTGGTTCAAGAACCGCTCCGGATCGGGCTGCGGCTGCGTCGTGTTGTACATCTCCATGTCGCAATAGAGTTTCGAGTAGGTGTCGGGGTTGCCGACATCAGACGAGAAGAACACCGATGCGGTCACCGACTTCAGCTCGATGTCGATACCGGCCTTCTGGCAGGCCTGCTTGATGATGGCCTGCGTCTTCTGGCGCGGGCCGTTGATCGAGGTCTGGAAGACGTATTTGAGCTTCTTGCCGTCCTTCTCGCGGATGCCGTCCGCGCCCCGCTTCCAGCCGGCCTCGTCGAGGATTTTGTTCGCCTTGTCGACGTCGAATGCGTAGGTCAGCTTGCCCGACTTGAACTGCTGGGGCTGGTTGACGAAGCTTGCCGTGGCGATGCCGCCGCGGCCGTAGATGAATTTCTGGATCGCCTCGCGATCGATCAGGAGGTTGAACGCCTGGCGGACGACCGGATCGGACAGCGTCGGGTGCTTGGTCTTGACGCTGGAGCGCTCGCCGTCGACCTCGGTCCAGGGGTCCGTCGTGTTGAGGATGATGAACTCGACGTTGCCGGACGGCGTGATGTCGACCCTGCCTTTGCCGCTGGCCTCCATGCGCTTGAGGACCTCCTCCTCCACCAGCAGGTTCCAGGCATAGTCGTACTCGCCGGTCTGGAGCACGGTGCGCGCCGCGGAGACCGCGTCGCCGCCGCCCTTGACCTCGAGCGTGTCGAAATGCGGCTGGTTCTTGACGTGATAGTCGGGGTTGCGTTCGGCCCGGATCAGGTCGCCCGGCTTGAACTCGACGAATTTGTACGGGCCGGTGCCGACCGGCTTCAGATTGCCCGGCGCCTCGCGCGATTTCGCGCCGGCATAGTCGCCGAAATGGTGCTTCGGCAGGATCTGGCCGACCGAGCCGACGAAGGGGTCGGCCCAAAACGGGGTCGGGGCCTTGAACAGCACCTTGACGGTGTGGTCGTCGATCTTCTCGACGGTGATGTCCTTGTAGGATCCCGTGCTGTAGGCGGCGGTCGCGAGGTCCGCCGCATAGGTCCAGGTGAAGACGACGTCGTCGGCGGTGAAGGGCTTGCCGTCATGCCACTTCACGCCCTGCTTCAGCTTCCAGATAACGCTCATGCCGTCGGCCGCGAGGCTGCCGTTCGCCTTGGTCGGAATCTCGGCGGCGAGGCAGGGGATGAGGTTGCCGTCCTTGTCCCAACCGGCCAGCGGCTCGAAGAAGATGCGCGAGGCGATCTGATCCTTGGTGCCGATGGCGAAATGCGGATTGAGCAGGGTGGGGGCCTGCCACAGCAGGATCTTGAGCGGGCCGCCGCCGCCGGCCTTGGTCGGCTTGTATGGCAGCGTGGCATCCGCCATCGCGACGTCGTTCCAGAGCAGGATCTGGCTCGCGACCGGCGCGGCGATCCCGGCCGCAGCCATGGTCCGGATGAACGAGCGTCGCGACAGCGTGCCTTGCTTCACCTCCGCGATGGACTTGCGTATCTCGTCTTCGTTCATCGAATGACCCCCACCTCGAAGAAAAATCGTCTTCGGCACCCCATCATGTTGCATCATGCACGAGGCGGCAATGCCGGCGAGGCCGCAAGGCCCTGCGACGAAATGGCGAACGTGGAGATGGGCAGCTTCTGCCGGGACATTGTTGCCGGCGTGAAAGGGATGCCGGCCGGATTTCGCGATAAGCCCTTGATGGCAATGAGGCTCTCATCTGGCATGCGCATTGCACGCAAAGCGTGCGTTCGCAATGACAGTGGAGTGCGGGTATGAGCGTCAGCAGCATGAGCAGCATCGGTGGAAGCGCGGCGGGGTCGCCTTCATCCACCAGCCAGTCGAAATCAGCGGGTTCACAAGACGGCGCCTCGATGTTCTCGTCTCTGCTGGAGAGCGGCACGCCCTACGACGAGGTCAAGGTGAGCCTGCCGAATGGTATGTCGATCGGCATCGTCCATTTCGGTGGCGGCGGCTTCGACAGCAGCGCGCTCAAGTCCATCGAGGATTTCGTGCAGAAGCTCGCGAGCCAGCAGATATCAGGTGATCCGGCGTCCAGCGCCGACCAGGCGCAGAACGGCGACACGCCCGACGCCGTCGGGATCGACAAGGTTCATGTCGATCTTCCGAACGGAATCTCGTTCGAGGTGCTGCATTCCTCCGGCGGCCATGCCACGGACAGCGACGCCGTCCTGAAGGAGCTCACCGAGGCTGCCGAAGAACTCGCCGAATCGCTGTCGCACTATTCACCGGCGTCGGCCGCAGCTTCCGCTTATGCCTCGCAAGCAAGTTCGTCCGGTCGCAGCAGCCAGCTCGACGCGAGGAGCTGAGCAACACGCAGGCCGCCCTGGGGCTAGCGCCCCTTCGCAAGCGCCAGCGCGGCATCCACCGCGTTCTCGAGAATCTCCTCCGACAATTGCCTGTCGCTCACCGCGCGCGACAATTGCAGCGCGCCGACCATGGTGGCGTAGGCCGCGATGGCGCGGCGGCGCCGTTCCGCCGGCGTGCCCTCAGGCATTTGCGCTGCCATCAGCGCGAGGATGTCGGACATCTTGCCGGTGAAGGCCTCGCGCGTCGCCTTCGGATGCCGCGCGATCTCGGAGACGAGGGCCGCGGTCGGGCAACCGGTCGCCGCGCGATCGCGATGCCTGGGCGAGAGATAGTCGCGGATCACGGTCTCGAGCGCGACGCCGTTTTCGAGATTGTCCTTGTGCCGCTGCTCGCGCCGCTCCAGCGCGTCGAGCAGCACCGCGCGCACCAGATCCTCCTTGGAGGCGAAGTGCGTGTAGAAGGCGCCGTTGGTCAGGCCCGCTTCCGCCATGATGCCGGCGAGGCCCACCGCGGCGATGCCGCTCTCGCGGAACTGCGATGATGCGACATCGAGAATGTGCCGCCGCGTCGTGTCCCTGTGTCCCTTGTCATAGCGCGCCAATTCCGCCTCCTGCGAACCCGCCGCCCCCTATGCCACAAAATCGTGAGGTCTGTCCTATTGCATTACGTTCATACTAATACATTATGATCATAATGCAATGGGCGGCCGACCGGGCGGTCCGAGGGAACCACAGGATCGAACCATGTCCGTCGAAGATGCCGCCGCGCCGGCCTTGTCCGCCGCGCCATTCGTGGCCCACGCCGCGGCGCCGCTTCGCCAGGCGGCTACGCCCGCACCAAGCGCGGCTGAGCAAAGACGCGCCGCGCTCCTGACCGCGCCGATCTTGCCCACGCTGCTCAAGCTCGCGCTGCCGACCGTGACCGTCCTCGTGGCGCAGACCGCGGTCAACATCGCGGAGGCCTATTATGTCGGCTATCTCGGCACCGATGCGCTCGCCGGCGCCGCGCTGGTGTTCCCGATCTTCATGCTGATGACCATGATGTCGAACGGCGGGTTCGGCTCCGGCGTTGCGTCCTCGGTGGCGCGCGCGGTTGGAGCCGGCCGCCGCGCCGATGCCGAGGCGGCGCTGTTTCATGCCGTGGTGCTCGCGATCATTGCCGGCGGCGTGTTCACGCTCGGCGTCGTCCTCGGTGGTCCGCATCTCTATCGTGCCCTCGGCGGCACCGACGGTGCGCTTAGCGCTGCCACCACCTATTCCAACTATCTGTTCGCCGGCGCCATCCCGGTGTGGATCGTCAACCTCCAGGCTGCCGCGCTGCGCGGCGCCGGCAACGTCAAAGTGCCGGCCCTGGTGACTCTGGTCGGCGCCATCGTGACCATTCCGGTCTCGCCGGCACTGATCTTCGGGTTCGGGCCGATCCCGCGGCTCGGCATCGGCGGCGCCGGCATAGCCTTCGGCCTCTATTACGGCGCGGCGATGCTGTTCCTGCTGCGCTACATGTCGACGGGCGCGACTGGCCTGAAGCTGCACATCGTGCCGTTGCGCGCAAAAATCTTCGGCGACATGCTGAAGGTCGGCATCCCCACCGCGTTCAACGCGGTGCTGACCAACCTCACCGTCATTCTCGTCACCGGCGCGGTCGGCCTGTTCGGCACCTCCGCGCTCGCCGGCTACGGCATCGCCTCGCGGCTGGACTACATCATGATTCCGCTGCTGTTCGGGATCAGCACGGCGACGCTGACCATGGTCGGCGTCAACATGGGCGCGGGCCAGACCGCGCGGGCACGAAAGATCGGCTGGATCAGCGGTGTGGTCGGCATGATCATGACCGGCACGATCGGCTTGCTGGTCGCGATCTTCCCGACAGCCTGGCTGCACCTCTTCAGCCATGACGCGGACGTCGTCAGCGAGGGCATGACCTATTTGCGCATCGTCGCGCCGGCCTATGCCGCGCTCGGCTTCGGTTTTGTCAGTTCGTTCGCGGTGCAAGGCACCGGCCGAGCGACGGGGCCGCTCGCTTCGTCCTTTGCGCGCATCCTGATCGCGGCCGGCGGCGGCTGGATCGCGGTGGCGAGCTTTGGCGCGGGCATGGCGGGTCTCGCCACCATGGTCACGGCCTCGCTCGCCGCCTATGCCGCGATCTGCGTCCTGATCATGCTGTCACCGTGGACGTGGCGCTCCGAGTAAACAGGCATCACTGGATGCCGGTAGCGCCGACAGCAGCAGCAAGTTGCTCAGCAACTTGAGCGACGACGCGTTGATCAGCTTCATCGTCAGGGCGACGCCGGAATTGAACGGCACGCCCTGGAGCAGGGCATAGAGGCTCCGAGGCGCTTCGGGCTGGCGAACTTCGGGGCGGCGAGGGCGGTCATGGCTGAGCTCCTTGCTAGCCTTGCTACTTATCTCGCATCCGGGGTGACACTTTGCCGTGATGCCCATCACGCTTGCGCAACGCGCCCCATGACCTGCGAATTCGTTTCCTATTTTGCGCCAAATGGAGAACGAGAGTCCGCCACCGGTAGTCATTATGGATTTTCATTTCATTGATTTCGCCTCACGGAGAAGCGAATACGGTTCCACTGATTGCCGCCCGCGTGATGGAGACCAAGATGTCGTTTCGCCTCCCCCTGATCCTCGCAACCGCGCTTGCCGCCTGGTCGGCCGCAGCAACCGCCGAGACGATCAAGATCGGTGTGACGCCGGGCCCGCATGCGCAGATCTTCGAGGCGGTGAAGCCGATCGCAGCCAAGCAGGGCCTCGACATTCAGCTGATCGAGTTCTCCGACTACGTCGTGCCGAATGCCGCGCTCGATGCCGGTGAGATCCAGGCCAATTCGTTCCAGAACCAGCCTTATCTCGACAACCAGAAGGCCGACCGCGGCTACAAGATCGAATCCGTCGGGCTGACCGTGAACTTCCCGATCGGCGTCTATTCGAAGAAGCACAAGGCCTTCGCCGATATCCCTGAAGGCGGCAAGGTCTCGATCCCGAACGATCCGACCAATGGCGGCCGCGTGCTGCTGCTGCTGCGCGACAAGGGCGTGATAAAGCTGAAGGACGGCACGGGCTTCAAGCCGACGGTGCTCGACGTCACGGAGAATCCCAAGAAGCTGAAATTCATCGAGGTCGATGCGGCGCAGGCGCCGCGCGCGCTCGACGATGTCGATGCCGCCGCGATCAACACCAATTATGCAACCCAGGCGGGCCTTGATCCCGTCAAGGATCCGATCCTGCGCGAGGACCCGAAGGGCCCCTACGTCAACCTGATCGCGGTACGCGCCGCCGACAAGGACAAGCCCTGGGTCAAGATCCTCGTCGACAGCTACCATACGTCCGAGGTCAAGGAGTTCGTCCTGACCAAGTTCAAGGGCGCGGTGCTGCCGAGCTGGTAGGCAATCTGCCTAGCCAAGGTCCAGCGCGGGGGCGATCCGGCGGGCAGCCTTGCGCAATGCCCGCTTGTCTGGAGCTGCGGCAACCGACATCATCGGGGCCCATCCTCGCCCGACAGGGGTCGTATGAAACGCTTTGCAAACCTGAAACGACTGGGGTTCTTCACGCGCCTCCTCGATGAAGCCCCGCCCGCGGAGCGCTACCGCTTTGCCGCCGAGCAGATCGTGCGCGCAGAGAAAGCGGGCCTCGATTCCGCGTGGATCGCGCAGCATCATTTTCACGAACGCGAGGGCGGCCTGCCGTCGCCCTTCACCTTCCTCGGTTACGTCGCGGCGCAAACCTCGCGCATCCGTCTCGGCACCGGCATCGTCACGCTGCCGCTGGAGAATGCGGTGCGGGTGGCGGAAGATGCCGCCGTGCTCGATCTGCTCTGCAACGGCCGCTTCGAGCTCGGCGTCGGCACCGGCGGCAATCCGTCGGCCTTTGCCGCCTTCGGCCTCGACAGTGCCCTGCGCAACGAGATCTTTGCCCGCAATCTTGACGTGGTCCGCACCGCCCTGGTCGGCAAGCCGCTCACTGGTGGCGATACGCTGTATCCGCAACGGCCCCAATTGGACAAGCGGATCTGGCAGGCGACGTTCTCGGTCGCCGGTGGTGCGCGCGCGGGCAAGGCCGGCGATGGCCTGCTGCTGTCGCGCACCCAGCCCCGGACCAAGGAGGCGCCGAAGGCCACGCTCGCCGAGATCCAGAATCCGGTCATCGATGCCTATCTCGAAGCGCTGCCGCCGGGATGCGAGCCCCGGATCATGGCCTCACGCAGCGTCTTCGTCGCCGACGACCGGACTGAAGCGATGCGCCTTGCCGACATCGGGCTGCGGCGCGCGCTGCCGCAGTTCCTCAAGGGCGGTCACGCCAGGCCTGGCGAGACGCTGGAGGAGATGATCACCGCATTCGACACGCATGTCGGCGCGGCCGACGACGTCATCGCCTCGCTCCGCGCCGACGCCACGCTGGAGCGGGTGACCGACCTCGTTTTCCAGGCGCATTCGGTGGACGCGCCGCATCCTCATATCCTGCGCTCGATCGAGCTTGTCGCGGAGAAGGTCGCGCCGGCGCTGGGCTGGACCCGGACGGCGGCTGACGTGGCTCTGGCGGGCTGATCGGAGCGAACATGATCGCGTTGCACGAGGCTGAATGATGGCTACGAAAGATATCATCGACACGCTCGCCGGGATCGAACCGGGCACGGCTCTGGATGGCATTCGGGCACGCCGCGTGCAGGCGCGCGAGAACGCGCAGAAGAGCTATCTCTCGCTGTTCGAGCCGATCGACGCCGGCGATTTTTCGCTTGTGGAGCGCGCCGCAGTCGGGCTCTTCGTGATCGGCCTTCACCGCGAGCCCACCATGGCCGCCTTCTACCGGGCGAAGCTCGCGGCGACCGCCGATGGTGCGCGCCTGGCCAAGGCGATCGAGGTCGAAATCGGGCGCGGCGAGACGTCAGGCCCGTACGGTGCGTATCCTGCCGGACCGCTGTCAGTCGAGAACACGGCCGGCCTGATCTATCGCGCGAGCGCGGAGGGCAAGTCCGTCCTTGGCGCCAGGCTCGCCGCAGCGCTGGAGCATGCGCATCTGCTGGTGTTCCGCCCGCGCGATGCCGCGTCCGCCGATATGAAGGCGCTGTTGGCCGCCGGCTGGTCCGACACCGGCATCGTCACTTTCTCTCAGCTCGTCGCGTTCCTGTCGTTCCAGGTGCGCGTCGTCACGGGCCTGCGCGTGCTCGGCGCCTCGCTGGGCACCGCAAGCGCGGCGGCTGGCGCGTAAGGAGACTGCATCATGAGCGCTGCAAACAACGTCAATCCGCCCGTCGTCTTCACCCAGGACGAGCTCGGCTGGGTGTCGTGGATCGACCCGCTGCCCGAGGCCGAATTGGCCGAGCGGCATTTCGCGGGCCTGGTCGATCGCTCCCGTGCCAAGTCCGAATACTTCCGCCTTCTCGTGCGTGATCCCGAGGTGCTGGAAGCCCGCACCAAGACGGACAAGGATATCTTCTACAACGTCGCCGACGGCCTGCCGCGCGCCGAGCGTGAGCTCGCGGCGGCCGCGACGTCGCGCTACAACGGCTGCATCTATTGCGCCTCCGTGCATGCGCGTTTCGCCAGCACCTATTCCAAGCGCCGTGACGACGTGCAGCGTCTGCTCGACGAAGGCGTCAAGGCCGACCTTGGCGAGCGCTGGAATGCGGTGGTCAAGGCCTCGGTCGCGCTGGCCGCGACGCCGATCGCGTTCGGCCCTGAGAATGTCGAAGAGCTGCGCCGCGCCGGCCTCGACGATGCCGAGATCGTCGACGTCATCAACGGCGCGTCGTTCTTCAATTGGGCGAACCGGCTGATGCTGTCACTCGGTGAGCCCTCGAAATAGGCGATCTCACCGGCACAAGAATTGCTGCTTGTTTCAACACTGGATGGAGCCGTGCATGAGCAACATCGATCGTCGTACCCTGGTCAAGGGCTCGCTCGCCGCCATGATGGCGGGAGCGGCCGGTTCGCGCGGCGCCTTCGCGCAATCCTCCGAGCCGATCCTGCTCGGCGTCAGCGGCCCCCTGACCGGGCCGAACGCGCAATATGGCACGCAGTGGAAGCAGGGCTTCGACCTCGCGCTGGACGAGATCCAGGCGGCCGGCGGCATCAACGGCCGCAAGCTCACCTACAATTTCGAGGACAGCCAGAGCGATCCGCGCCAGTCGGTGGCGATCGCGCAGAAATTCGTCTCCGATCCCCGCATCGTCCTTGAGCTCGGCGACTTCTCCAGCCCGGCCTCGATGGCGGCCTCGCCGATCTATCAGCGCGCGGGCCTCGTGCAGTTCGGCTTCACCAACTCGCATCCTGACTTCACCAAGGGCGGCGACTTCATGTGGAGCACCTCGGTCAGCCAGGCCGACGAGCAGCCGCTGCTGGCGTCCTATGCCGTGAAGCGCCTTGGCCTGAAGAAGCTCGCGGTGCTGCACCTCAACACGGATTGGGGCCGCACCAGCCGCGACTATTTCGTCAATGCTGCAAAGGAATATGGCGCGGAAATCGCGGTCACCGAGGGTTATATCGCGGAGGAGCGCGACTTCCGCTCTACCCTGGTGCGCGTCCGCGACGCCAACCCAGATGGCTTGATCCTGATCTCCTACTACTCCGACGGCGCGCTGATCGCGCGTCAGGCGCGACAGGTCGGGCTCAAGCAGGTGATCTGCGCGGCGAGCTCGGTCTACTCGCCGAAATTCCTGGAGCTGGGCGGCGAGGCCGTCGAAGAGGTCCATGTCGGCACGCGCTACTTCCCGGAAGACCCGCGGCCCGAAGTGCAGAAGTTCATCGCCGGCTTCAAGAAGAAGTACAACGGTCTGGAGCCCGACGCCTTCAACGCCTACGCCTATGATGCGATGAACATGGCGGCTGCCGTGGTGAAGATCGGCGGCACCGACCGCAAGGCGGTCCGTGACGCCTTCACCAAGGTCAAGGACGTGCCGAGCGTCATCTTCGGCGCCGCGACGTTCGACGTCGCGACCCGCCGCGTCAAGGGCGCCATGAACGCCGAGCTCGTCGTGCGCAAGGGCCAGTTCGCGCTCTGGGACGGCAAGCCGACCTGACATGATGGCCGGAGCGGGGGCTCCGGCCGCTTTCCTCTCTACGTGGTGATATCAGCGTGTCTTCCTGGCTCGACTACACGATCAACGGGCTGATCGTCGGCAATGTTTACGCGCTCGTTGCGGTCGGGCTTGCGCTGATCTTCGGCGTCAGCCGGCTGATCAACTTTGCCCAGGGCTCGATCTATCTCGTCGGCGCCTATATCGGCTGGGTCGCGGTGGTGCAGCTGCATACGCCGCTGCCGCTCACCATCATCGTGGTGGCGGTGGCGGCCGCGATCGTCGGACTGATCATCGAACGGTTCGGCCTGCGTCCGCTCCAGAACTCCGTGCGCATCGCACCATTGCTCGCGACCATCGGCATCAGCTTCGTGCTCGATCAGCTGGTGATGCTGACCTTCTCGCCCAACCCGCGCGCGCTGCCGAGCCAGCTGCCCGACGTTCGCTTCCAGGTTGGTGGCGGCACGATCGGACCTCTTGATCTGCTGATCGCCGGCGTCGGCCTCACCAGCGCGCTGCTGCTGTTCGTGTTCCTGCGCTACAGCAAGCTCGGCTGGGCGGTGCGCGCCACCGCGCAGGACCGCGATGCCGCGATGCAGATGGGCGTCGACGTCAACCGCGTCAATCAGGCCGTATTTGGCATTGCGGCGGCGCTCGGTGGCGTCTCCGGCCTGCTGGTCGGCATGTACTACAACCAGATCGACACCGCGATGAGCCTGCAGGCAACGCTCAAGGGCGTCGTTGCGGAAGTGGTCGGGGGTGCCGGCAACGTGCCGGGCGCCGTGATCGGCAGCTTGTTGCTCGGGCTGGTCGAGAGCTACGGCGTCGCCGTGTTCGGCACCAGCTACCGCAATCTATTCGCGTTCCTGCTGCTGGTCGTCGTGCTCGTGCTGCGTCCGAACGGCCTGTTCGCCAGCGCGCGGCAGGCGCCACCCGAGCCGCTCACCGGCACTTTCATCGCGCCGAGCCGCCCGGTGCGGATTCCGCGTTGGGCGCTGCTGGTCGCCGTTGGCGTGTTCGCGATCCTGCCGTTCTTCCCGGTGTCCTTCTACGTGCTCCAGACCCTGATCAACGCCTGGCTACTCGGCATGCTCGCGCTCAGCCTGACGCTGGTTGCGGGCACGGTGGGACAGGTCTCGCTCGGACATGCCGCGCTGCTCGCGATCGGCGCCTACACCTCGGCGCTGCTGTCGCTGAATTTCTCCGTCCCCGTCGGCCTCTCCATCATCGCCGGCGGCCTGATGAGTGCCGCGCTCGGCACGGCATTGATCTCGCCGTCGTTCCGCCTGCGCGGGCATTATGTGTCGATCGCGACGCTGGCCATCGGCGAGATCGTGTCGCTGGTGATTTTGAACTGGGAGAGCGTCACCCGCGGCCCGATCGGCATCTCCGGCATTCCGCCGCTGTCGCTGTTTGGCTACGATCTGGTCAGCCCGACCTCGATCTACTGGTTCAGCTTTGTCGTGATGGTCGTGCTGGCGCTGCTGCAGGGGCGGCTGCTCGGCTCGCATCTCGGCCGCAGCTTCCGCGCCATCCGCGACGACGACATCGCCGCGCGCGCCTATGGCCTCAGCCTGAACCGCTACAAGTCGCTGGCCTTCATCTTCGGCGGCTTCGCGGCCGGTGTCAGCGGCGGCATCGCCGCGCATCTTTATTCCTACATCAACCACGAGACCTTCAACACGCAGCAATCCATCCTGGCGCTGACCGTCGTGATCCTCGGCGGCCTCGGCAACGTCGTCGGGGCCATCGTCGGAGCGGTCGCGCTGGTCGGCCTGCCGGAGGTGTTCCGGATCGCGGCGGAGTATCGCATCCTGATCTACGGCATCGTGTTGCTGCTGCTCGTGCGGTTCAGGCCGCAGGGCCTGTTGGGAACGATATGATGGCAGAGCAGCACACACCCATGCTGTCCCTGCGCGGGCTGACGCGTCGCTTTGGCGGCCTGACTGCAGTGGATGCCATCGACCTCGATCTCGCCAGGGGTGAGCTCATCAGCATCATCGGCCCGAACGGTGCCGGCAAGACGACGCTGTTCAACCTCGTGACCGGGCTCGATCGGCCCGATGCCGGCCATGTCCACTTCGAAGGGCAGGACATCACGGGTCTCTCGCCCGAACGGCTCGCGGCCGGAGGCATCGCGCGCACGTTCCAGCTCGGCCGTGTCTTCGGCAATCTCAGCGTCATGGACAACGTCCTGATCGGCGCGCACACGCGGCTGCGCGCGGTGAAGCCCGCGGTGCCGGTGATCGGCCCGCTGCTGGAGTTGGGGCTGGCGCTGTTGCGTCCGGCCAGCGTCAGGGACGAAGAGGAACGGCTGCGCGAGGAGATGAAGACTATTCTCGCACGCTTCGGCGAGCGGTTGCTGCCGCGGATCGACCAGCCGGCCTACAGCCTGTCCTATGCCAACCGCCGCCGCGTCGAGATCGCGCGCGCGCTTGCGCTGAAGCCGCGCCTGTTGCTGCTCGACGAGCCGACCGCCGGCATGAACCCGACCGAGACCGCGGAGATGCAGGGCCTCGTCGCCGAGCTGAAGGCCGAGGGGCTGACCATCCTCCTGATCGAGCACAAGCTTGAAATGGTGATGCGCCTCTCCGACCGCGTCATCGTCATGGACGAGGGCAAGAAGATTGCGGAAGGGCCGGGTGAAGTGGTGCGTGGCGATCCCAAGGTGATCGAGGCCTATCTCGGCCATGGCCTGTCGGAGACGCCGGAGCGGGAGAGCGTGGTATGACGACTGGCGCATCCGAGCCGCTGCTGGCGCTCTCGAACGTCAACACTTTCTACGGCCAGGCGCAGGTGCATTTCGACCTGTCGATCACGGTCGGCCGCGGCCATATCGTCTGCCTGCTCGGCGGCAATGCCAGCGGCAAGTCGACCACGATGAAGATCATCTTGGGCCTGGTGAAACCGCGCTCGGGTGACGTGACCTTCGACGGTGCCTCGCTGCTCGGGCTCACCACGCCGCAGATCGTCCGCCGTGGTATCGCATCTGTTCCCGAGGCGCGGCGGTTGTTCGCGGACATGAGCGTGCGCGAAAACATCCTGATGGGGGCCTTCGTGCGCAACGACCGCGATGCGGTGGCGCAGGATCTCGACAAGATGCTGACGCTGTTCCCGAAGCTTGGTCAGCGGCTGTCGCAGCGTGCCGGTTCGCTCTCCGGCGGCGAGCAGCAGATGGTCGCGATGGCGCGCGCGCTGATGAGCCGTCCCCGGATGATCGTGATGGACGAGCCGACCATGGGCCTGTCGCCGCTCTATGTCGACCGCGTGCTGGAGTTGATCCGCACCATCAACCAGGAAGGCGTGTCGGTCTTCATGGTCGAGCAGAACGCCAGCCTCGCGCTCGAGATCGCGCACGAGGCCTATGTGCTCCAGACCGGCAAGATCGTGCTCTCAGGCCCGGCGCGGGCGCTGAAGGACGACCCCCGCATCCGCGATGCCTATCTTGGTGGCTCCGAGGCCGCGTAGCTTGACCTCGGCCTGATGGTTCGCCCGGCGATGCCGAGCATCGTCCGGACGCCCGCTGCGCGGGCTCCTCAGGATGAGGCCTGGATTCGCGGCCACGTTGCGAGCAGACCCTCATGGGGAGGAGCCCGCGCAGCGGGCGTCTCGAAGGATGGTTACAAGCATTCCTGCAAAGCGGCTCCCTGGAATTGCATTGGTTAGTGTGATCATTCTATGAAAAGATCATACCGTTGCCGCGAAGCGGCGTGCGGACGGAATGATTTTCGTGATGAGATGGTCCTTACGGGCGGTCGAGCCCGCCACCGTGCTGCTGTTCGGCGGGCTCATTGCCGCCAACGTCGCCGCATGGGCCTGGGCCTTCGCGGCGTTCGGTGACCGGCCGACGGTGATGGCGACCGCGCTTCTGGCCTGGGTGTTTGGCCTCCGCCATGCCGTCGATGCCGACCACATCGCCGCCATCGACAATGTCGTGCGCAAGCTGATGCATGCGGGCGGTGCGCCGCGCAGCGTCGGCCTCTATTTCGCCCTCGGCCATTCCACCGTGGTCGTGGTCGCGACCATGCTGCTGGCACTCGGTGTGGTGAGCCTCGGCGGCGACAGCCTGCTCAGGGATATCGGCGGCGTCATCGGCACGTCGGTGTCGGCGCTGTTCCTGCTCGTGATCGCGGCCATCAATCTCGCCATCTTCGTCGGCCTGTGGCGGACGTTTCGCATCGCGCGCGCGCAGGGCATCCACGACGCCGCGCAGCTCGACGCGCTGCTGGCGAGCCGTGGATTCTTGGCGCGCCTGCTCGGCCCGATGTTCCGCCTGGTGACAAAGCCCTGGCACATGCTCCCGCTCGGCTTCCTGTTCGGGCTCGGCTTCGACACCGCGACCGAGATCGGCCTGCTCAGCATCTCCGCGACGGAAGCCGCGCGCGGCGCTTCGCTCGTCGACGTCATGGTCTTTCCCGCGCTGTTCGCGTCGGGCATGGCGCTGGTCGACACCGCCGACTCGGCGCTGATGGTCAGCGCCTATCGCTGGGCCTTCGTCGATCCCCTGCGAAAGCTCTGGTACAACCTCACCATCACCGGCGCGTCCGTCGCGGTGGCGCTGTTGATCGGCGGCATCGAGGCGCTCGGCCTGATCGCCGATCGGCTTGGTCGAACCGGCGGCGTGTGGGCGCTGGTCGACGGCCTCAACGAGTCGCTCGCCAATGTCGGCTTCGCCGTGATCGCGCTGTTTGCGATCGCCTGGCTCGTTTCGATCGTGCTCTATCGCCGCATGTTTGCGGGCGCCGCGTCCCGCGCGAATGTACTTCGGGGCGCCGATGCGACCGAGGCGGCCTGAGTCTGGCCGTCGTCGCGGAGCGTTGACGGCATTTTCGGCCATCATGCTTCTCGCGGATGACGGCAGCGCCTTCGCGCAGAGCAGTGGCGCCTCGCGCGAACTGCCGCCGATCCAGGTCTCCGGCGGCGAGACGAAGCCTCACAAGCGACTGCCCGCATCGCGGCGAGCCAGCAAGCCGGTCCCGGCCAATCGCCGTCACGTAGCTCAGTCGACGCAAGCCCCGGCCTCGGACGCCCGCAGCGTCGCCTCCGGCGCAAAGGGCCCGCCAGGCATGGCGAGCGAGATCACCGTTTCCGGCGATGAGATCAACGCGCGCCCTTTCATGCGGCCGGGTGAGGCGCTCGAAGTCGTGCCGGGGTTGATCGTGACCCAGCATTCCGGTGAAGGCAAAGCCAACCAGTATTTTCTGCGCGGCTACAATCTCGACCACGGCACCGATCTCGCCATCTATGTCGATGACGTCCCCGTCAACATGCGCACCCACGCGCATGGCCAGGGCTATGCCGATCTCAACTGGCTGATCCCGGAAACCATCAGCGCGATGGATGTGCGCAAGGGGCCGTACTTCGCCGACGAGAGCGATTTCGCCTCTGTCGGCAGCGTGCGCATCGGCCTGATCGACCGTACCGAAAAGGGTCTCGCGCAGGTGACCGCCGGCAGCTTTGGCTATCGTCGTCTTCTCGGCATGGACTCAGCGAAAGTCGGTGACGGTTCGCTGCTCGTCGCCGGCGAGCTCGGCACCTACAACGGCCCCTGGGAAAATCCGGACAACGTGCGCAAGCTGAACGGTCTCGTGCGCTACAGCCGGGGCACCGCGACGGATGGCCTGACCATCACCGGCATGGCCTATGCCAACAAATGGAATTCGACCGACCAGGTGCCGCAGCGCGCGATCACCGGCGGTTTTCTCGATCGGTTCGGCTCGGAAGATCCGAGCGACGGCGGCAACACCAACCGCTTTGCGCTCTCGGGCCGCACCGCGCAGAGCGATGATGTGGGGTCGTGGCAGGCCAACGCCTATGTCGTGAAGAGCCAGCTCGACCTCTTCAACAACTTCACCTATTTCCTCAGCGATCCCGTGCTCGGCGACCAGTTCCACCAGCACGACGACCGCCTGATGGCGGGCGCCAACATCTCGCGCACGCTGAACGGCTCGTTCGCCGGCCTGCCGATGCAGACCACGATCGGCCTGCAATCGCGCTATGATTCGATCGATCTGGCGCTGAGCAACACGTTCCAGCGCGGCTTCCTCTCAAGCATTCGCAGCGACAAGGTCGGCGAGGGCAGCGTCGGTGTCTTCGCCGAGAACACCGTGCGCTGGACTGATTGGCTGAGGACCACTGTCGGCCTGCGCGGCGACTACTATGCGGCCGACGTCACCTCGCTGTTCAATGCCAACAATTCCGGCCGCACTGACGCCGCGCTCGGCAGCCCGAAATTCCGCGTGGCGCTCGGCCCGTTCAACCAGACCGAATTCTTCCTCGGCGCCGGCACCGGCATGCACTCGAACGACGCGCGCGGCGCGACCACGACGGAAGATCCGAGCGATCCCGCCACGCGACTGACGCCGTCGCCGCTGCTGGTGCGTACCAGGGGCGCGGAGGTTGGCGTCCGCAGCAAGATCGTGCCCGGCCTCGACACCTCGTTCAGCCTCTTCATCCTCGATCAGGATTCCGAGATCCTGTTCTCCGGCGATGCCGGCGATACCTCGGCGACCCGCGCCAGCCGCCGCTACGGCTTCGAGTGGACCAATCATTACCGTCCGCGCTCGTGGATCGACATCGATGCTGATCTCGCCATGACGCATGCGCGCTTCCGCGGCACTGACAGCGAGCAGGCGGAGGTCTATGCCTCGCTCGCGGGCTATCCCGAAGCGCAGATCGGCAACGCGCCCGGCAACTACATTCCGAACGCGCCGGCGATGGTGGCCTCAGCGGGCATCACGCTCGGCGAGAAGACCGGCTGGTTCGGGTCTTTGCGCTGGCGATATCTGGCGTCGAGCCCGCTGACGGAAGACAATGCGTTCCGCTCGTCCGCGACCAGCATCTTCAACAGCCGCCTCGGCTATCGCATCGACAATGGCTGGCGCATCCAGCTCGACGTGCTCAATCTCTTCAACACGCAGGCGAACCAGATCACTTATGCCTATGGCTTGCTGCTCAAGACCGACACGCTGTACAATCTCTGCACCGGCGGCGTCGCGCCGACGGCGGTCTGCCAGAATGGCGTGATGGATTACGTGCTGCACCCGGTCGAGCCGCTGACCTTTCGCCTGACTGTCGCCGGGACGTTCTAGGCGATCTCAAGCCGAGGCCGCGCTCGGAACCGGCTCGGCCGGCAGATCGTCGCCGTTGGGATCACCCGGCGCGGTAGCCCAGGCCAGCTCCACCAGCGTCACGATCCGGCGGCCGGCGCCGTCGAGCTGGCAGACGATCAGGCCCTGCTCCTCCATATAGCCGAGCAGGCGCTGGGCGCGGCGCAGCGAATGCGAGCCGTAGGCGCGCGCGATCGCGGCGTCGCCGGGACAGGGCCAGCCTTCCTTCGCCGCGCGTGCGATCATCATGAACACGCCCTGCATGTCGTCGGGCAGGATCGAGGCGCGCAGCGACACGTCCTGCCAGACGTCGTCCTCGGCATGCTCGGCGCCGAGCCCGGCGCGTGCGCGTGTCAGCATGCGGCGGAATTCGTTCAGATCGGGCACCGCGGAGCCGAGGCCCTCGATTCGGCAGCGAACCACGAACTCCTGATAGAGCACGCCGACGGCGCGGAAGCCGGCATCGGGCTCGGCGAGCACGGCGCGAAGCGTACGATCGACGCGCTCGCGCCGCTCGGCGAGCTCCTCGGCGCTGATCGGCACCTCGGTCACCTCAGGCCGGATCTCCGGCGCGGCCGCCTTCGCGGCGCGGAGCTGCTCGAGCAGATCGGGCGCGGGCCGGCGCTGCGGGCGGCTGGCATCGGGCGGCGGTGCGGCCAGGATCACGGCGCGCATATCCTCGAGTGCGGCTTCCGGCATCGGCATCAGCCGCGGCGTGGAATTGCGCGCGTGGGTGTCGGTCGGGCCGATATGCAAACGCAGGGGGCGTCGCGACAGCGCCGGGCCGAGCGCCATGAACTGTCCGCGCTCGAGATCGCGAAAGGATTCGGCCTGCCGCCGCTCCATGCCGAGCAGGTCGGCGGCGCGCGCCATGTCGATGTCGAGGAAGGTCCGGCCCATCAGGAAATTGGAGGCTTCCGCCGCGACGTTCTTGGCGAGTTTTGCCAGGCGCTGGGTCGCGATGATGCCGGCGAGGCCACGTTTGCGGCCGCGGCACATCAGATTGGTCATCGCGCCGAGAGAGAGCTTGCGCGCCTCGTCCGAGACCTCGCCGGCGACCGCCGGCGCGAACAGCTGCGCCTCGTCGACCACCACCAGCATCGGGTACCAATGATCGCGGTCGACGTCGAACAGGCCGCCGAGGAACGCCGCGGCACGCCGCATCTGGTTCTCGGCGTCCAGCCCTTCGAGATTGAGCACGGTGGAGACGCGATGCAGCCGCGCCCGCTCGCCCGCGACCTGAAGGCCGCGCTCGGTGTGATCCTCGGCCTCGATCACCAGATGGCCGAATTGCTCGGCCAGCGTGACGAAGTCGCCTTCGGGGTCGATGATGGCCTGCTGCACCCAGGGCGCGCTCTGTTCGAGCAGCCGCCGCAACAGATGCGACTTGCCGGAGCCCGAATTGCCCTGCACCAGGAGCCGGGTCGCCAGCAGTTCCTCGAGGTCCATGGCGGCCGCGGCGCCTGCCGTGGTCTGCCCCATCTCGATCGCAACTGTCATGTCCCCGACTCAAGTCCCCATCATTCGCGGAGTGGGGCTTATCAACCCGGCCGGGGCGCGTCGAGCGGCACCGTGCGAATCATGCGGTGTTGCCCACGGCGGAGTTCAGGCGTGATTCGATTGCCGTAAAAGTGCGGGCCGATAGGGCGCCTGCGGATCGTCGTCCTCGTTCTCGGGGATCGCACAGGAGCCGAATTCCTGCCGGATACGCTCGATCTCGGCGATGCGCTCGTGCAGCCGCTGCAGATGCTCGGGCGATGTCGCGCGCCAGAACCGGAAGGTGTCGGTGGTGAGCGGCAGGAACGCCGTTCCGAACAGCGTCGGCTCGGGAACGATGGTGCGTCCGAGCAGCAGGAACCGGTTCTCGCCGGAGACCACGAGGGTCGCGTAGCCGCGGTTACCGATCCGCCTGATCCCGTTCAGCGACCATTCGACGAGCTTGCTGAAATAAGGCTCCTCGCGCCAGCGATCGGGGCAGTGGTCGTCGACCGTCACGTTGACCGCGTCCTGGCTGAAATGCACGATGATGCCGGACGTCGCCGGAAACCAGGCATCATCGAGATGACCTTGCAGCCAGGCGCAGACGAACGACCGGCACATCTGCGGGCGGCGGTCGTAGATGGTGCACCCGGTTCCCGTCTGCCAGTGTCTGCACAGCTGGTTCACCGGCTTGTCGACGGCGGCCACTTCAAGGATATCGCAGCAGGCGTTGCACGATCCGCACTGCCGGGTCAGCGGCGCCGTTTTCGGCAGGCCGGTCGCGCGAAAACCCTGGCCGTCGCGGACCAGGAGCTTTTGCTTCTCCAGCGTGCTCAGCGCGCGCTCGACCTTGAGGCGGGACAATCCGGTCGCGTCAACGATCCCCTTCATCGTCGTCGCGCCGGCCTCCACCGCGCGAGCGACCTGCAACGCCGTCTGATCCATCGTCTTCTACTTGTTCTTCAGCCCTTCGATCCGGCCATCGCGCTGCCCCGGAACCTGCGGAAATCGGCGCCCGCGTGACGGCTAGCAGTCGCATGTATGCGGGATTTACGCAAACGGACTGCTGAGCAGGATCGCCCGTATTGGGCCAAATTGTAAGCCCATGCTGAGGGGCGATCCGATCTGCATCGACAATTCGATCAGTGCAGGCCGGCGCGACCTATGACGGCAGCGCCGGCACGCTGCTACTGCGCGCCAGATCCGCCCTGCACGATCTTCTCGTTCAGCTTCAGGTCCACGGTCTCGACCGTGCGGTCGATCTCGGCATTGGGGGTGCCGAGCTGATGCGAGATCAGCTTCACCAGCAGGTCGACGCGCTCGATGAAGGGCGCGCCGCTCGCGACCGCGCGCGCGGCCGATGACGGCTTGAGCAGGCTTTCGGCGGCCTTGGCGTATTTCGCGAACGGCACCTGGTCCTGCGGATCGGCGCCGAGACGGCGGGCGATCGCGTCGACATGATCGTAGATCGTCTGCGAACGCTTGAGATCGCCGTGCACGGCGTCGCGGATCGACTGCGGCTCGTGCGGCGTGATGCAGCGATAGTTGCCGGTCAGCAGCATCGACCATTTCGCCAGCGGCACGAACAGCGAAGAGAACACTTTCAGCTTCACCGGCACGTCGTGACCGTCGAGCGTCACCGCGTCGATGTCGGCTTCGAGCTCGCGCAGCACCTTGTTGTGCTTCTCGTCGGCGAAGGCCGATGCCTTGAAATTCGTCGGCAGACCGACATGAAGCACGTTGGCGGCTTCTTCCGGCGGACGGAAGGCCTGCGGGTCGGGCGAGCACAGCGTCACCAGGCCGGGCTCGAAGCGCTCCCACACCTGAGCATTGGTGTAGGCCTCCTCGAGATCCATGTCGGCGAGCGACGGGATCCGCTTCAGGTAGGGCAGCGGCGGCATGTTCATGATCGACAGGCACGGCAGCTTCGCCGCGGCGATCTTGACCATGAGAACGCGGACCGTGTGGTTGGTGTATTGCGGCTCCTGCATTGCCAGGCCGACCATGTCGTAGCGCGAGAGGTCGACATTGCCCGGCGTCACCGCGTCGAGCTTGCCGGGCAGGTCGCGCGAGAAGATCGCCCGGTGCACCGCCTCGTCGCGCAGCTTGATGCGCACCTCGGTACCGTCACGGTTGATCAGCTCGGCGGTCTTGGCGCGGCAGACCAGGGACACGTTATGGCCCGCCATCAGCAGCTTCGTGCCCAGCAGGGAACCGTAGGAAGCCCCGAGAATCAGGATGTTACGCGCCATATTCCGTCCCTTTGAAAATGTGTGTGATTTTTGAGCCCCGGCCGTCATCTGCGGGCGAATTGCCGGCATGTAAAGCGAAGTCCGCGGGGATGGCAACTGGGATAATGCATACAAGGCGGAAGGCGGACTGCCGGGCGGGCGCGGGTGATCGGTCGCCCGGATGGAGCGCAGCCCGATCCGGGACCGCTCGTCCGGCGCTCACGCCTTTCCCGGATTGCGCGGAGCCCGTGATCGGGCGGCGCTTCGCGTCGACCCGTTGGCTCCATCCGGGCGACGGGGTCTCGTTGCCCGACGGGCAAAACACCCGAGAGGGCGTCAAGCCGCGCGGGCGAAAATATTCCACTTTACCGAAATTCGGAATTGGCGTATGTGTCGCCCATCCCGGCTCACCAAGAGGGGCGATCTTGTGTCGTCACTGTCGCGAGTCGGGCTTGCGGTGGACGCGACAGCGTCGGGCGCGAGAGGTCAAGGGCAGGGCGGATTGCTCTCCGTGAGCCCAAAACTTCGTGCCGGATGAGCGGCGCTGTCAGGTTCGTCTCGTCTGTAAGTTTCCGGCTCCGTCGACAGGGCTGGAAAAACTGCGGCGAAATGGCGGGCCCTGCGTGCGGCAAAACCGTGTGGTCCTGGCCGTCGTTGCTACGGTCAAGTGCTTTGCGAATGCGGCAGTCGCGTCAACCGGCGCGGTGCTGGTGACTTTTGCAAGCGTGAGGGAGGCCAGAAGGAACTCGGCTCCCGGGAGAGCACGGCATAAGCCGTCCAACCACTGCGCAGGGAAAATAAATAGGCGCATGGAGTTCTGTAGAGCGACGTGCAGTTCGCATCCCATTGATCCCGCGCGCAATATCCCCATAACGTGTCATACGCCTTCATGGGCCTCTACAGACACGATCGCGACACTTCGCGAGAACGGGGACACGAATTACATGGCACGCAAAGTCAGCTTCAGTGCGCTGGAAAGCCGCAGCGCGCGGCTGCGATTAAAGATTCGCCGCAGGCCTTACAGTGGCCCGTCGCTCGCGCGCGGAATCGCGCTGATGTACAGGCGCAACAAGACCAACGGCACATGGGTGCTTAAGGTCAGCGACGGCCATGGCGCTTACTGGACCAAGAGCTTTGCGTTGGCCGACGATTTCGAGGATGCCGACGCCAGGAACGTGTTGACGTTCCACGAGGCGCAGGATGCGGCGAAGAAGCTGGCGCGCAGCGATGACGGTAGCGCCAGCAACGCACCGATCACTGTTGACGGTGCGCTCAAGGACTACAAGCGCGATCTTGAGGCCCGCGCAGCCAATCCTTACAACGCAGAGCATCCGCGCCTGCATCTCACGCCGGCGCTGTTGTCGAAGCCGGTGGCGCTGCTCGCGGCGATCGAACTGAAGAAGTGGCGCGACGGCCTGCTTGGCACGATGGCGCCGGCCACGATCAATCGGCTCTGCCGCTGCGTTTGCGCTGCGCTGGAACTGGCGGCGCAGCATGACCAGCGCGTCAAGAACCGTGAGGCATGGGAAATTGGTCTTGCCAATCTGCCTAACGCGCAGGAGGCGAGAAACGTGATCCTGCCGGACAACAAGGTGCACGAATTCGTCGCCGCCGCTTACGGACTCGATCATCAATTCGGACTGCTGACCGACACACTGGCGAACACTGGCGCGCGCCCCAGTCAGGCGGTCCGGCTTCGCGTCGAGGATCTGCAGGATCATCCGGTGCGGCCGAAATTGATGATGCCGAAGTCTGCCAAGGGCGGCGGCAGAAATCGCAGTGCGAAAAAGGCCGAGCGCTACAGCGTGCCGATTACGGTCCAGTTGGCTGTACGGCTCAAGCTGGCGGCTAGAGGTCGTGCAGCCGATGCTCAGCTGCTGTTGCAAAGCAACGGCAGTCCCTGGAACAACAATCCGCGCGAGAACTATCATCGCCAAGTGGACAAGGCCGTTACCGCCATTGGGCTCGATCCCGCCGAGGTGACGATGTACTGCCTGCGCCACTCGAGCATCGTCCGCATGCTGCTGCGAAATGTGCCGATCAGGCTGGTGGCGTCGCTGCACAACACCAGCGTAGCGATGATCGAAAAGCATTACTCGAGGTACATCACCGAGCATTCCATCGACGACATCGCGCGCGTCGGGTTGTTGTCGGAACCTGCGCCAGCCGCTGACAACATGGTTGCATGATGCACTCGGAGTTGAGGTCGACATAAACTTCGAAACGTTCGTAACCAATGCCACGGGTCCTTGAAGTCCGCCGACAAGCGGATTTGCAGGGGCGCGGCAAACGAGGGCTATATCGGTCCAAGCCGAGCTCGGAGCTGAGCTAGACCCGGCGATGCAAATGAGCCACTTAGCTTCGCCGAGGCCCTATTTTCGCAGTTTTCTGGTATTTACAGGCGAGATTTTCTGTTTAGGTTTCTGGGTCACCAAATTGCCTGAGGTGACGCGATGTTCCTGACTAAGCCCCAAAACGAAGTGAAAGACGATGCGCCGACCGACGAGGAGATCGCGGCCGGGCTCTACAGCTACGCTGATCTGGAAGCGCGCGGCATCGTTCGTGATCGATCGGATTTGCGCCGCAAGCAACTGCGGTACGGTTTTCCGTGGCCGATCAAAACCGGGGAACGCCAAGCGCCGTTCCTGAAAACCCGCGTGCATGCTTGGGTTAAGCGCCGCGCGGCGCTGTCCGATAAGTCTTCCGCAAAATAGAGAGGCCGGCACCTTTGGCGAGGCGCCGGCCGGGAACACATGAATAGGGGCATCGAGAGCCCTACTATAGTTCCGATCTTCGCATTCGCCAAGCGGTGCCAGCCCTAATCGAGGTGCTGAGCATGCCGAAATCCCGCACCCAGTTCGCTGCCGACCGGCCGCGACCTCCAATGCCGCGCTTGGCGCTCAGCATCGCCGAGTTTTGCGCCGCCCACGGCATCAGTGCGGGATTCTTCTACAAGCTGAAAAAGAAGGGTGAAGGCCCGCGCGAGATGAAAGTCGGCGCGCGCACGCTGATCACGCTGGAATCCGCGGCCGAATGGCGTCGTGAGCGCGAAAGTGCCACGCAGGGTGACCTGCCATGGCGGTAACCGTGGACGAGTGCCTGCACGGGCTTCCGCATTCGGCCTGCCGACGCTGCAATGGAAACGATCCTCTCGCCCCGGGCGTTCCTTCGCAGCTCGTCATCCAAGTGAATACAGCCAACGACGAATCGATCGGTGTCGCCGAGCTCAAGGCCTCCAATGCGAATGTTGCGGCGGAGAAGGCGCGTGACGCATCGGAAGGATTGGGGAAGAGGGCAACCGAGACTATCACTGCTGCGAAGAACGCGCCGACAGTTTTGCCTTTCGGGCAAGGGGAGGCCGGTAAAGGCGGCGAAGGCGGTGCTTTTCGGATTACCAACGCTGAGTTCATTGCGGCGGTTATCGCGGAACTACCCCACGGTGCCTTTGCAGCCGTATGCTCGAAGCCTGGCAACCCGAATCTGGGCGGATGGGTGGCGCGCAGGGTCGATGGGGTGCCCTCGATCGTTGTGCCAGAGCACAACAACTACCTCGGCTGCTCAAGTTTCTATGCTGGTGAAGACGGGTCGTTCAAGGCCCGCAAAGCGCAGTTTGCCGCCTGCCATTTCCTGCTGCTCGATGACCTGGGCACCAAGGTGCCGCTGGATCGGCTGGGTGATTTTGAATTGTCCTGGCTGATCGAGACCAGCCCTGAAAATTATCAGGGCGGTATTATCCTCAACTCCGCGATCACCGATGGCGCGGTTGCCGTGCGTTTGCTCAATTCGGTGATCGACGCGGGTCTGTGCGACGCAGGGGCTAGGGGGCCGTTGAGCCGCTGGGCACGGTTGCCGGTGGCCATCAACGGCAAACCGAAATACGCGGACGAGGCCGGCGTTCCGTTCCGGTGCCGCCTGATCGAATGGCGGCCTGGCAAGCGCTACTCGCCACAGGAGATTGTGGATCGGCTAGAATTGGAACTCGTCCCCACCGGACGGCCGAAGAAGAAGCCTGCAAAGGCTTCTGCGCCATTCACCAGGGTTCCGCTCCGCTCTGGCCACGACGCGGACGACGTCTTGACTCCGAAGGCGGAGGAGAACCCGGTCATTACGGCGCTCAAGGCGCGGGGGCTTTACAAGACCCCCTTGGGGTCCGGCAAGCACGACATGACGTGTCCGTGGGTCCATGAGCACACCGATGAATTGGACACGGCGGCGGGCTATTTTGAGCCAGACGAGTCCTTTCCCATTGGCGGTTTTTGCTGCCAGCATTCGCACCGTGACAATTTCCATATTCTGGCGCTGCTCGACTTCATCGGTGTGCCCGTCGCCGAAGCCCGGCATAAGCCGGTCATTCGTGTCGTGGCCGGTGACCTGCACCGCGTCGTGGACGCCGCCGAACAGGAACTGGCGAACCGCGAGCGGCACTACCAGGCAGGAAGCTTGATTGTCTCGGTCGCGACTAATCCTACCAGCGGTGATCCGTCGATTGTGCCGACCAGCGCACCGGCGCTGACGCGCGAGTTGTCAGTCGCGGCGACATGGGAGAAATATGACGGCAGAGCGAAGGACTGGGTGCGCTGCGATCCGCCGGCACGACACATGGGCATCCTGTTCGATGCACAGAACTATCGCTACTTGCCGCCCCTGGCGGGCGTGGCGCGGCAACCGTATTTCCGTGAATCGGACGGCGAACTCGTCAAGCAGCCTGGTTATGACAAAACCGCACAGCGGTTCGGCGTGTTCGATGCGCGGCATTTCGTAATCCCTGACGCGACACCTGATGCGGCTCGCGCGGCACTGACCCTGCTGGAAGAGTTGCTCACCGAATTCCACTTCCTGGCCGCCCACGATAAGGCTGCTGCTCTGGCAGCCATCTTCACCGCCGTGGTGCGCCCGACGTTGCCACATGCGCCTGCATTTCACGTCCGAGCGCCGATATTTGGAAGCGGTAAGACCTACCTTTGCGAACTGATCGGTGCCTTCTCCGGGCCGGGCGGCAACGCCAAGGTGAGCTATCCCAAGACCTCGGAGGAAGCGACCAAGGTCATTCTGTCCTTGTTGTTAACGAGCCCGGCCTGCGTCGAGTTCGACGACATGGACACCGACTGGATTCCGCACGGCATCATCAAGAGGATGCTCACGGCGGAGACGATTACGGATCGAATCCTCGGGGTGAGCAAGACGGCGACGGTCAGCACGCGCGCCCTGTTTCTCGGATCCGGAAATAACGTCGGTCCGGTCCGCGATCTGCTGCGACGCGTACTGACGATCCATCTCGACCCTCGCTGCCCGACACCAGCGACGATGACCTACAAAGGCGCTCCAGTCGATAAGGTGCGCCAGCGGCGCGGCGCTTACGTAGCCGCCGTGCTGACGATCATTCAGGCGTGGCGCAGGGCAGGTTCGCCTCGTGCTCCGGCTGATAGCATTGTCACTTACAGCGGCGCGTGGTCGGACTATTGTAGGTATCCGTTGATGTGGCTCGGATACCCCGATCCGGCGACGGCGCTGTTCGAACAGATCCGTCACGATCCGGATGGTGATGCCCTCAGCGGCCTGATGCAAGAATGGCATGCCGTATTCGGTGAAAGTGCCACGACCGTGCGCAAGGCGGTTGAGGCGGCGAAGAGTTACCCCAATCTGCTCGATGCAATGCGCGAATTCCCGGTGGAGGAGCGCGGCGAGATCAACCGTTCGAAGCTGGGCTGGCTGTTGAAGAAGAATGCCGACCGGATCGTTGGGGGATTTAAGTTTCAACGGACCGAAGCGGACGGGCGCGCCGCCTGGCGTGTGGTGCCCGCTAGATCACCGCCTTTACCGCCTTTCCCGCCTTCCGCTCCATCGGCTGAAGAAACTGTCGCGGGGTGGAGTACGCGGCTATGAGCGCGGTCGAGGCTCTCAAGGCGGCCCGGGCCGCCGGTATAGAACTCGCACTCGATGGCGACGATCTCGCGTTGAGGGGAACCTCGGCACCGCCGACCGCCGTTCTCGATGCACTTTCCCGGCATAAGGCCGAGGTCGTGGCACTGCTCCGGCCCGGTGACGGATGGTCGGCTGAGGACTGGCAAGTTTACTTTAATGAACGGGCGGGCATTGCCGAGTTCGATGGCGGACTGCCGCGGGCGCCCGCCGAGGCTCGCGCCTTTGAATGCTGCGTTGTCGAATGGCTGAACCGCCATCCGGTCTGCTCTCCGCGTGGCCGCTGTCTCGAATGCGGTGCCAGCGAGGACACCTACGACGAGCTGCTGCCGTATGGCACCGAACCGACCGGTCACGCCTGGCTGCATTCGCGCTGCTGGGCAGCATGGCATGCGGATCGGAAGGCGACGGTAGCCGCCGCCTTATCGCTGACCCTAGGGGCTGGCTAATGGGCAAGCGATCCAACTTCGAGCGCCGCGAGGCTGATTTCTACCCGACGCCACTCGATGCGGTGGTGCCGCTGATCCCGTACCTTAGTAGCGTCAAGAGCTTTGCCGAGCCCTGTGCGGGCAATGGCGACCTTGTCCGGCATCTGGAATCTTTCGGGCTGGCTTGCGTCTACAGCGGCGACATCCGCAGCGGTCAGGATGCGCTTGCGCTCGACCATTACGGCGCAGCCGACGTGATCATCACGAACCCGCCTTGGTCTCGCAACCTGATGCACAGGCTGATCGCGCACTTCCAGAGCATCCGGCCGACTTGGCTGCTTCTGGATGCGGATTGGGCGCACACCAAACAGGCAGCACCCTTTTTGCCCTATGCCACGGACATAGTGGCAATCGGCCGGGTCAAATGGATTGAGGGCTCCAAGCACACCGGCAAGGAGAATTGCGCTTGGTATCGATTCTCAGTCGATCATGCCGGGGGACCGATCTTTCACCCGAAGGGGTCAACGCCGGAATTACGATTCCGGCTGTGTGAACACTGCCGGAATGCTTACGAGCCACAGCGATCCAGTTCGCGGTTCTGTTCCGAGAGGTGTAGGCAGCGCGCCCATCGCAACAGGCTTCGCGTGACATCTAGCGTGACAGCCGCTCGACCGGGTTCCTCCGCAGTGTGCCGCTACGTCCGGCATGCCGACGTTGCGAGGTTTGAGGCGGATGGCTGGGAGCGCCTGCCTCCGCTCGATCACACCCGGTCGGCGCTGATGCGACGGCGCGATCGGGATTGAAACCGCACCCGGCCGGCTGCCGGGCAACACCTAGGAGACAAAACCATGGACACTACCGATCTCGCTCGGCGACTGTATAACATGTGCGTCACCGCGAGCCCCCCTTGGTTTGCGGCGGATGATTGGTTGAAGTTCAAGCTTGAGCATCACATGGAGCCCTCGCAATGCGAAGCGGTGTTGGTGCTGACTATCCGGCGCCTGTGCAGCGCGGCGACCGATTTGCAATTGGAACATGACCAACTGGCCCGATCGCGTCGGCCAATGACGGCACGGGACATCCGTGATGCACTGCTGAAAGAGCGCGCTCGAACGGGGGCGACGCTGGACAATGTCATCTCCGACATCGTTGAATCGCAGTTTGGGGATGTCCCGTTCGATATTGTTCAGCGTGGCATCTGCCTCGCGAAGCGCGGCCTCGAGCGTCAGATGGAGTTTGAGGACGATCCGCCGTTCTGAACCTTTGGTTCATTGATCGGGGGGCATATTGCCCCCGGTAACAACCCGAGCGGAGCATCGATTTTCGCATTCATTTCCTACCGACCGGCGGCCACCGTCGGGCAATCAACTGTGGGCGAAAACAAGCTTCAATGACCGGTACCGGAGTCCCAGCCTGATCAAATCCGGACCTATACCCCGGTATCTCCCCACCCCCCGCTGAACGATTCCGATCCGTTCACGGGAGGTGGGCCTCAATCTGCGAGGCGACTGCGCACGTTGATGACCGCGCGCGCCGTCCACTTGCCGCCACGAGCGGTGCGAACGCCGCGACGATTAAGTTCATGTGCGCTGGCGTTGGCGCTTAGCCCGGCGAGTTCGCCTTGCAACATCGGACGAATCAGTTTGGCGAACTGGTCCGCTTGTTCACGGACCGCAGCACCGGACTTGGCGGCGGCGGCGGCGGCGGCGGCGGGATCGTTGAAGGTCAGCGTTTCCGGGCGCGGATTGCCGAGTTTGACGCCTTGCGCCTTCTTGGCGGCCAGCGCGTCTTTTGTGCGTTGGCTGAGGGCCTCGCGCTCCTGTTCGGCGACCATTGCCATGATACCGACCATCATGCGGTTGGCTTCCGGCATGTCGAGCGCGACGAAATCGATCCCGGCATCGCGTAGGCTCAGCAGGAACACCGGATCACGCGACAGACGATCAAGCCGCGAAATGATCAGTTTAGCCTTGTAGCGACGGCAAGCATCCAGTGCCCGCTGCAATGCCGGCCGGTTCTTGTCGCTCTTGCCGGATTCGATCTCGACGACTTCATCGACCAGCTTCCAGCGGCCGCCGTTGAGCCATGTGGTGACCGCCGTGCGCTGCGCTTCGAGGCCTAGGCCAGATCGAGCCTGCTTACCGGTCGAAACTCTGAGGTAACTGACATACTTGCCGTCGTGTCTGACCATGTCCTGCCTGCATTTGCAAAACACCATATCGAACGTATTGGTGTTTTGCAAATAGCCGACACACGAGGAGGCGCACCTGCCGCGCCATGGGCGGCCGGAGATTCACAGAGGGGCAGCGTGGTTAGGGGCTACCCACTGGCCTGCTGAAATAACGCATGAGTGGTCGCCAAATAGCCTTCTGGAAGCAACGGAGCAAACGATGTCCAATGGTCAGGGGTAGCACAAGCCGACTATTCCGCCCGTGCTCAGGGCGGAATGCCCTGTGCTAATCACCTCGATTGCAACAAGGTGCAGGCTGATCGAAGGGCCTATTTTTTCAGAGCTTCATGTTCGATCAGCAGCGGCTCGGCTTCGCTGCCGGAATCGATGATCTGGCGGATGATGACCCGGATCGGCCCGCCATCCTCGTCAGTGTGCGGCTGGATCGGTCGACCCCAGCCGCGATCCAGCAGGATGCCTGCCGCCGCCACGCGCGCCGCCGGTGGCACGGTCTCTTGGCTGACGATCCCAGCCAACACCTTGACACATAGCGCGGTGTGGCCCCGTGCGAGCGACCGCAGATCAGTTGGGATTTTCTTTCGCGGCAATGGTGTGCGGGGTGAACCTCCCCCTCCTGTTGGCGGCGTCCGGCGCTGCGCGTCACGCGCATACCCTAGCACAAAAAGCGCCCGCCCGACGTAAGATACGCTATTACCGCGCTGGGTTGCTAAGTGCACGGGCGGCGAGGGTGGGCGTGGAAGGTCCCGCGCTCGAGACAGCGCTGGAGACTTACGGAGCGCCCGGCGGATCGCTCTTCATCCGAACGACTGTATGCCGAGCAAGAATAGTGTGCTTTGCGCTTGCTCAGTCAGCTGCCGCGTTGCGAGATGCAATTTTCTTGTTGTCGTTTGCTCGATGTGTTGGGCTCCATCCGCAGGGAAGCGAGGAGGTAGCCTTGACCTTCACGATCCACTCGTCAAAAGACGGAAACGTCCAACAGACGTTGAGAATTAATTCTCGTTCAGCAGTCGAGCGCGCGCTCGCGCTTCACGACGCGGG
>NZ_JBVVPO010000079.1:0-37698 GCF_055811795.1 Bradyrhizobium sp. MI1.7 | reverse complement strand
GCGCTGGCGATCTGCGCCGAGCCCGAACTGATCATCGCGGACGAGCCGACCACCGCGCTCGATGTCTCCGTGCAGGCGCAGATCATCTCCCTGATCAAGCGGCTCGGGCGCGATCACGGCACCGCCGTGATGCTGGTGACCCACGACATGGGCGTGATCGCGGAGACCTCCGACCGCGTCGCGGTGATGTATGCCGGCCGCGTCGCCGAGATCGGCCCGGTACAGGACGTCGTCAGGAATCCGCTGCACCCTTACGCCAAGGGCCTGATGGGCGCGATTCCGACGCTTGCCGGGGACGACAAGCGCCTGGTGCAGATCCCCGGCTCCATGCCGCGCCTATCGGCGATCCCGCGTGGCTGCTCGTTCAATCCGCGCTGCGCCTTCGCCTTCGATCGCTGCCGGGTTGAACGGCCGGAGCCACTATCGCGCGGCACACAATCCGTTGCCTGCCATCTCTACGACACCGTGCCTGCGGAGAGCGCGGCATGAGCACGCCTTTCGTCCAGGCCACAAATCTGCGCCGCGTCTTCGACGTCTCAAAACCCTGGCTCAACCGCGTGCTCGAAGGCGGGCATCTCGAATATCTCAAGGCTGTCGATCACGTTAGCTTCGACATCAGGAAGGGCGAGACCTTTGCTCTGGTCGGCGAGTCCGGCTCGGGCAAGACCACGGTGGCGCGAATGGTGGTCGGCCTGCTGCCGCCGAGTTCCGGCAACGTGCTGATCGACGGCATCTCGATGACCGATCCACGGCAGGCGCAGGCGCGGCGAAAACTGCGCCGCCGCATCCAGATGATCTTCCAGGACCCCTATGCGAGCCTGAACCCGCGCTTCCGGGTCGATGCCATCATCTCCGAGCCGATCCGCGCTTTCGACCTGATCCAGGGCGAGCGCGATATCCAGGCGCGCGTCGGCGAATTGCTCAGCCTTGTCGGGCTGCATCCCGACGACCGGTTGAAATTTCCACACGAATTCTCCGGCGGCCAGCGCCAGCGCATCGCGATCGCGCGAGCGCTCGCCTCCGATGCGGAGTTCATCGTCTGCGACGAGCCGACCTCGGCGCTCGATGTCTCCGTGCAGGCGCAGATCCTGAACCTGATGCGCGACCTCCAGGACAAGTTCGGCCTGACCTACATGTTCATCAGCCACAACCTCGCCGTGGTCCGCCACATGGCGAGCCGCGTCGGCGTGATGTATCTCGGCCGCATCGTCGAGATCGCGGAGGGACGCGAGCTGTTCGCCAGACCGCGCATGCCCTACACCAAGATGCTGCTGGGCGCCGTGCCCGATCTCGCAATGTCGGGCCGCCAGCGTATTCCGGTGAAGGGCGAGATCCCGAATCCGATCAATCCGCCGCCCGGCTGCGCCTTCAATCCGCGCTGCCCGCTGGCGTTCGATCTCTGCCGCAAGGAAGCCCCGGAACTGATCGCCGGCGTCGCCTGCCATGCGGTGAACACCGCGCCGGTCCCGGCGTGACGCGCGCGTGCCATGCGGTCCACGCATTGGCGGCACGGCATCGCCTGTGATCAATTGCGCGCGCGACAAATAAGGTAGCGAAATCCCATGGCCAGCAACGTCAATCCCGATCCCTTCACGACGCGCCCCGAGATCGAGGGCACATTCGGGGTCGTCGCCACCACACACTGGATCGCGACCGCGGTCGGCATGGCCATCCTGGAAAAGGGCGGCAATGCCTTCGACGCCGGCGTCGCCACAGCGTTCACGCTCCAGGTCGTCGAGCCGCATTTGAACGGCCCGGGCGGAGACGTGCCCATCATCGTGCATGACGTCAAACGCGCACGCACCGAGGTGATCTGCGGCCAGGGCCCGGCGCCGGCGCGCGCCACCATCGCCCACTACAAGAGCGAAGGCCTCGACATGGTGCCCGGCACCGGCCTGCTCGCGGCCTGCGTCCCCGGCACGTTCGAATCCTGGATGATGCTGCTGCGCGACTACGGCACGATGCGCGTGCGCGACGTGCTGGAGCCAGCCATCTCCTACGCGCGCGACGGCTATCCGCTGGTCGAGCGCGCCTGCGCCACGATCCAGACCGTCGAGCAACTGTTCCGCAAGCATTGGCCGACCTCGGCCGCGGTCTATCTGCCCAATGGCGAAGTGCCGAGGCCCGGCACGCTCTTCACCAACAAGACGCTGGCTGCGACCTACGCCCGCATTCTCAGCGAAGCCGAGAGCGGCGGCGGTGACCGCGACGCCGAGATCGAGCGCGCGCGAAAGGCCTGGTCGCAAGGTTTCGTTGCGGAAGCCATCGACAAGTTCTGCCGCACCCAGGAGGTGATGGATGTCAGCGGCTCGCCGCATCGCGGCGTGCTCTCGGCCGACGACATGGCGCGTTGGCAGCCGACGATCGAGGCACCGCTCACCTACGACTACGGGCGCTACACGGTCTGCAAAGCCGGCGTCTGGAGCCAGGGTCCGGTGACGCTCCAGCAGCTCGCGCTGCTCAAGGGCTTTGCGCTCGACGGGCTCGATCCGACCGGGCCGGAATTCATCCACCTCCAGATCGAATGCGCCAAGCTGGCCTTCGCCGACCGCGAAAAATTCTACGGCGATCCCAAGTTCAGCGAGATCCCGATCGCGACGCTGCTGTCGGATGCCTATAACGACGAACGCCGCAAACTGATCTCAGAGAAGGCATCGCTCGACTTCCTCCCCGGTTCGGTCGAAGGTTTTGGCGGCGTGGTCAAGCTGCGCCGCGCCGAGGGGCAGCGCGAGGCGGTCGGCGCGCTTGGCGCGGGCGAGCCGACAGTCGGGCGTTTCGGCGAAGTGCGCGGCGACACCGTGCATTTCGACATCATCGACAAGGCCGGCAACATGGTGTCCTCGACGCCATCGGGCGGCTGGCTGCAATCCTCACCGATTATTCCGGAGCTCGGCTTCTGCCTCGGCAGCCGCGCGCAGATGTTCTGGCTGGAGGAAGACCATCCCGCAGCGCTTGCGCCGGGCAAGCGGCCGCGCACGACGCTGTCGCCGACCATGGCGCTACGCGACGGCGAGCCGTATCTGGCCTGGGGCTCGCCCGGCGGCGACCAGCAGGATCAGTGGATCACGCAGTTCTTCCTACGGCACGTCCATTGCAACCTCAATCTCCAGGAAGCGATCGATGCGCCGGCCTGGCACTCCGAGCATTTCCCGATCTCGTTCTGGCCGCGCACCGCGCGCCCCGGCGTGCTCGTGGTCGAGAACCGCGTGCCGAAGGCGACGATCGAGAACCTTCGCGAGCGCGGACACATTGTCGAGGTCGGCCCCGACTGGTCGGAAGGTCGCCTCACCGCGGCCTCGCGCGTCGGGGTGCGCCGCCGCGCCGCCGCCAACCCGCGCGGCATGCAGGGCTACGCCGCAGGGCGCTGAAGGCAGCACATGACCTGGTCGATCATCGCGCGAGACCCTGCCACCGGCCAGTTTGGCATCGCGGTAGCGACCCGCTTCTTCGCTGTCGGCGCGCGCGTGCCCTACATCGCGGCCGGTCTCGGCGCCATCGCGACCCAGGCCTTCGTCAATCCCTATTATGGCATCGACGGCGTCAAGCTGCTGCGCGAGGGCCTGAACGCGCATGACGTTCTCGCCACCCAGCTCGCGACCGACGACGGCCGCGAGAGCCGCCAGATCCACATCATGGACGCCAGCGGCGCGATCGCCGCGCATACCGGGCGCGACTGCGTCGACTGGTGCGGACACATCGCCGGCAGCGGCTTCTCCATTGCCGGCAACATGCTGGCCGGCGCCGACGTGCTCGACGAGACCGCGAAGACCTATATCGCCAATGACAGCCTGCCCTTCCCGCGCCGCCTGCTCGCCGCCATGCGCGCGGGCGAGGCCGCCGGCGGCGACAAGCGCGGCAAGCAATCCGCTGCGCTCCTGATCCACGGCGAGGAGGAATGGCCGGCGCTGGACATTCGCGCCGACGATCATCCCGATCCGCTGGGCGAACTCGAACGGCTGGAGCGCGTCAGTCAGGAACTCTGGGTGCATTTCCGCTCTTCCATGCCGACGCGGCAGAACCCGGCAGGCAACACCGATCGCAGCGTCATCGACGCCAGCATTGCTGCGAGCCGAGCAAGGCAATCATGAGCGCAAGTCCTCTCATCGAGATCAAGGATCTGCGCATCCGCTTCCACGGCGACGACGGCCGCGTGACCCACGCCGTCGACAGCGTCGATCTCAGCGTCGCCAATGGCGCGACGCTCGGCCTCGTCGGCGAATCCGGTTGCGGCAAGAGCGTGACGTCGCTGGCGATCATGGGTTTGCTGCCGAAGCAAAGCGCGGAGATCTCGGGCGCAATCCGCTTCGACGGCTTCGACCTGCTGAAGACTCCTGACCAGACGCTGCGCGATCTCCGCGGCAACCGGCTCGCGATGATTTTTCAGGAGCCGATGACGTCGCTCAACCCGAGCTTCACCATCGGCGACCAGATCATCGAGACCATTCTGCGCCACCGCGGCGGCTCACGGCGCAGCGCGCGCGAGCGGGCCATCGAGCTCTTGCGCCGCGTCCACATCCCCTCGCCGGAGCGGCGGATCGACGAATATCCGCACAAGCTCTCCGGCGGCATGCGCCAGCGCGTGATGATCGCGATGGCGCTGGCCTGCGACCCGCGGCTGCTGATCGCGGACGAGCCGACCACCGCGCTCGACGTCACCCTGCAGGCGCAGATCTTGGAGCTGATGCGCGAACTGAAGGCGGCGAGCGGCGCCGCCATCATCCTGATCACCCACGATCTCGGTGTTGTCGCCGAAGTCTGCGACGAGGTCGCGGTGATGTATGCCGGCGAGATCGTCGAGCGCGCGCCGGTCGACGAGCTGTTCGCGATGCCGCAGCATCCCTACACCGTCGGCCTGCTGGGCTCGATCCCGCGGCTCGACCACCGCGCCGAGCAGCTGGCCACGATCGAAGGCATGGTGCCGAACATGGCGCAGCCACCCGCCGGCTGCCGTTTCGCCGCGCGCTGCCCCTTCGTGCTGGACGCCTGCACGGAGGTGCCGCCACCGCTGGTCGAGGTCAGCCCCGGCCACCTCTCGCGCTGCATCCGCGCACCGCTCGAACTTCTGGTGTCGTGATGGCGCTTCTCGAGGTCGAAGGCCTGGTCAAGCATTTTGTCGCCGGGCGCTCGCTGTTCGGCCGGGCACTGGGGCATGTCAAAGCGGTCGATGGCGTCAGCTTCTCTCTCGACGCCGGCAAGACGCTGGCCCTGGTCGGCGAATCCGGTTGCGGCAAATCCACCGTCAGTCGCCTGGTGCTGCGGCTGATCGAGCCGGATGCAGGCACGGTGCGTTTCGCCGGCCGTGACCTGCTCTCGCTGGACGCCGCGGCGCTCCGCGCCTTCCGCCGCGAAGCACAGATCATTTTCCAGGACCCCTACGCCTCGCTCAATCCGCGCATGACGGTCGGCCAGATTCTCACCGAGCCGCTGGCGCTGCACGATCTGGTACCGCCGGCGCAACGGCGCGAGCGCGTCGCGGAAATCTTGCGGCTGGTCGGCCTCGAGCCACGGCTCGAGCGGCGTTATCCGCACGAATTCTCCGGCGGCCAACGCCAGCGCATCGCCATTGCCCGCGCGCTCGCGGTCGAACCAAAACTGATCATCTGCGATGAGCCGGTCTCGGCGCTGGACGTCTCGATCCGCTCGCAGATCCTGAACCTGCTGCGCGAGCTTCAGGACCGGCTTGGGCTGGCCTATATCTTCGTCTCGCATGACCTCGCCGTGGTCAAGCACATCGCCGACCATGTCGCCGTGATGAATCTCGGCCAGATCGTCGAGACTGCCGAGGCGGACGCCCTGTTCGCGGCACCCCGCCATCCCTACAGCCGTGCGCTGCTGTCCGCGATCCCCATGCCTAAACCGCGGGCAAAGCGCAGCCGAATTGTGCTGCAGGGAGAGATCCCCAGCGCACTCAGCCCGCCGCCGGGTTGCCGCTTCCACACCCGCTGCCCCTACGTGATCGACCGCTGCCGCAGTGAAATGCCGCAGCTCGTGCCGGATGGCATCGGACATGCAACGGCCTGTCACCGAACGTCGGAACTGCCGTCCTCCGCGGCGATCGTCCCGTCCGACGGCGGCTTCTCGCCGGTCCTTGAAAAATTGGTCGCCGCCTTCAGCGGGGGCCCGGAAGCAGTCCGCGGCAGCGGGGTTAGTTCATTGGGAACGGACCCGGCATAGCCGCAAAACAGAGGTTGAGAGCGATGAGTTTCATGCGTTTGACAATCCTGGCGTCGGCTGTGCTGACGTCGCTCGCGGGCGCAGCCCAGGCTCAGACCACGCTTCGCATCGGCATCGCCGAAGACCCCGATATCCTCGATCCCAGCATCGGCCGCACCTATGTCGGCCGCATCGTCTTCTCCGCCTTCTGCGACAAGCTGTTCGACATCGACGAGAAGCTCAACATCGTGCCGCAGCTCGCGCTGTCCTACGAGACTTCGGCCGACGGCAAGGAGATGACGATCAAGCTCCGGCCGAACGTCAAATTCCATGACGGCGAACCGCTGGACGCCGAAGCCGCAAAGTTCTCGATCGAGCGTCACATGACGCTGCCGACCTCGTTCCGGAAGTCGGAGCTTGCCAGCGTCGACCATGTCGAGGTGGTCGATCCCCTGACCATCAAGCTGGTGCTCAAGACCCCTTACTCGCCGCTGATCGCCCAGCTCACCGACCGCTCCGGCATGATGGTCTCGCCGAAGGCCGCGAAGGAGGCGGGCGACAAGTTCGGCCTGCATCCGGTCTGCGCCGGCCCCTACAAATTCGTCGAGCGCGTCCAACAGGACCGCATGGTGTTCGAGAAGTTTGCCGACTACTGGAACAAGGACAACATCCATATCGACCGCGTCGTGTTCCTGCCGATTGTCGACGCGACGGTGCGCCTTGCCAACCTCAAGTCCGGCGGGCTCGATTTGATCGAGCGCGTGCTGGCCACCGACATCAAGGATGTGCGCGCCGATCCCAAGCTGGTGCTGTCGACGGCGCCCGAGCTCGGTTATCAGGGCCTGACGATCAATATCGGCAACGACAAGACCAAGGGGCCACTCAGCCAATCCGCGAAGGTACGCCAGGCACTCAGCCTGTCGATCGATCGCGAGGCCATCAACCAGGTCGTATTCAACGGCGAGTTCACGCCGGGCAATCAATGGGTCAGCCCGACGCATCCATACTATCAGAAGGCTTTCCCCATTCCGGGTCGCGACATCGCCAAGGCCAAGGCGCTGTTGAAGGAAGCCGGTGTCAGCCTGCCCGTCACCGTCGACTACATGGTACCAAAGGGCACCGAGTACGAGGCCGTCGCCCAGGTCGTGCAGTCCATGGCCGCCGAAGCAGGCTTCGACATCAAGGTCCGCGTCGTTGAATTCGCGACCACCTTCAAGCAGGCGCAGGCCGGCGAGTTCCAGGTGTTCCAGATCAACTGGAGCGGACGCATCGACCCGGACGGCAATTCCTACATCTTCATGCGCAGCAAGGCGCCGCAGAACGACGGCGTGTATTCGAACCCCGAAGCCGACAAGCTGATGGAAGACGGACGGGCGACGTCCAATGTCGAGGAGCGCAAGGCGATCTACGGGAAGCTGACCAAGATCCTGCTCGACGACCTGCCGATCATCTACATCTATCATCGTACGCTCCTGATCGCGCATACGAAGAAGCTCGAGGGCTACCGGCAGATGCCTGATGGCCTCGTGCGCGTGGTCGGGCTGAAGTTCAAGTGATCGCGGCATCACTCGGGAAACGCGTGGAGCCATGCTGAACTTCCTCGCCCGCCGCATCGCGCAGATCGTGCCGACACTGTTCTTCGTGTCGGTGCTGATCTTCTCGCTCCAGCAATTGCTGCCGGGCGATCCCGCGCTGGTGATGGCCGGCGAGGAGCGCGATCCCGCAGCGATCGAGCAGATCCGGCAGCAGTACAAGCTCGATCAGTCGATCCCCGTGCAATATGTCTACTGGCTCAAGGGAGTCCTCACCGGTAATTTCGGCGAGTCGCTGCGCAACAAGATGCCGGTGCGCGAGTTGATCGCCCAGAAACTGCCGGTGACGCTCCAGCTCGGCTCAATGGCGATCCTGATCGCGTTCCTCATCGGCATTCCCGCCGGCATCATCTCCGCGGTGAAGAAGGGCACGGTTTGGGACTATGGCGCCAATCTGTTCGCGCTATGGGGCATCTCGACGCCGAATTTCTGGCTCGGAATCCTCATGATCTTCCTGTTCTCGATTCACCTGGGCTGGCTGCCGGCCTCAGGCTATGTGCCGCTCACGGAGGACTGGCGCGCGAGCCTGGCCGCCACCATCATGCCGGCCTTCGTGCTCGGCAACGCAATTTCAGCGGTCCTGATGCGGCACACACGCAGCGCCATGCTCCAGGTTCTGGAGAGCGACTATGTCCGCACCGCGCGCGCGAAAGGTCTCTCCGAGCGCTCGGTGATCCTCAAGCACGCGATGCGCAACGCGCTGACGCCGATCATCACCCTCGGCGCGCTCGAGCTCGGCACGCTGTTGTCGGGCGCGGTGCTGACCGAGCAGATCTTTTCCATTCCCGGCTTCGGCAAGCTGATCGTGGACGCCGTCTTCAACCGTGACTATGCGGTGGTGCAGGGCGTGGTGCTGGTGACGGCCACAGTCTACATCACGCTCAATCTCGTCGCCGACGTCGCCTATGTCCTCGTCAATCCGCGGCTGCGAGGTTAGACGATGACCGACGCCGCACTGCCAGCCAGTCCCGCCACCCAGGCCTACGAGCTGGACAGCCCGGCCCGCCGTGCGCGGCGGCGCCTGTTCAAGCGCAAGGCCGCGGTCTTCGGGCTTGTCGTGATCACAGCCTTCATCCTGCTTGCGGCCCTTGCGCCGCTGGTCGTGCCCTATGATCCCATTGCAACGAGCTGGAGCCTGGTGCGCAAGCCGCCCACCGCCGCCCACTGGTTCGGCACCGACGATCTCGGCCGCGACATCCTCAGCCGCGTCATCTACGGCGCGCGGGCCTCCCTGATGGCGGGTCTGATCTCGGTCGCGATCGCGCTCGGGATCGGTGTCCCTCTTGGTCTCCTCGCCGGCTATCGCGGCGGATTTGTTGACGCGCTGATCAGCCGGATCACCGATGCGATGTTGGCCTGCCCGTTCCTGATCCTGGCGATCGCGCTGGCCGCCTTCCTCGGTCCCAGCCTCGGCAACGCCATGATCGCGATCGGCATCTCGGCAACGCCGATCTTCATCCGCCTGACGCGCGGGCAGGTGCTGAGCGTCAAGGCCGAAGACTATGTCGAGGCGGCGCGCGCGCTCGGCAATCCGCCGTGGCGGATCGCGTTCTCGCACATCCTGCCGAACATCCTTCCCGCGCTATTGGTGCAGGCGACGCTGTCGATCGCCGCCGCCATCATCGCCGAAGCCGCGCTGTCGTTCCTCGGCCTCGGCCAGCAGCCGCCGGCACCGTCCTGGGGCAGCATGCTCAACGCGGCGCAGCGCTTCCTGACCCAGGCGCCGTGGATGGCGATCTGGCCGGGCCTTGCGATCTTCCTCGTGGTGCTGTCGCTGAACCTGCTCGGCGACGGCCTGCGCGACGCGCTCGACCCGCGCCAGCGCTAGCAGTCCCTCAGGTGAGGAGCGCGTTCTTACGCGCGTCTCGAACCATGAAGGCCCGACTGTCACCTGGAGCCATCGTTCGAGACGCGGCCTGACGGCCGCTCCTCAGGATGAGGACCTCAAATCACGGTCTCGCGCATCACGCGACGGCAATCCATCTCGTATTCGAGGTCGACCACCGGCGGACGGGCGAAATGCCAGGTCAGGCCGGAGCGCAGCGCGCCGTGGCGGACCAGCTCGTCGACCAGCGCGTGGTGGAAATCGTGCACGGAATAGGCCTGCACGCCGGTGGTGTCCTTCCAGCCGAAGCCGAAGGCCGTCATCCGGTTCTCCATCTGCGACGTCGTGGTGAACCGCACCTTCTCGCGAAGACCCTCCGGGCTGAGGTCGCGGTAGCGCACCGTGCGCTCGACATAGGTGCCGCCGCCCTCGCGCGCCTCGGCGCCACCGGCGATCACGAAGCTTGGTGCCTTCGAGGTTGTCGGACGCGTGAAGGAGAAAGCATAGAACGACGGCTCGGACGGCGGATCGATCTCCGGACAGACATTGCTGCGCGCCACCGGATTGGTGGTGCCGTCGAAGATGCCCCATTCGGACAGCGTCTTCACATAATGCAGGTTGAATGCGCGAAAGCCTTCCTCGCTGAAGGCCGCCGGTGAGCGCAACTCGCAGGCACAGAACGCCGTCAGCGGACGCCCTGCTTCCTGGATATACTTCGCCGCGAGCGCAAATCCCTCGGCCAGCGGCACCAGGCGATCGAACCGAACCCGCTCAATCTCGTATCCGTCGTCAGCGGCGGCACCCGCCGAATACTGGAACACGGACGGAATGAACCGATAGTTGCCGGCGGAGAAATCACCAATCATGTCGAACTCCTAATCCAGTTTCATGCGGATGCCCTTGGCACCGTTGAGCAAGCGCTTCAGGTGAAAGCCGGCCAGGGAATCGTCGGCGTGCATCCCGACCAGCGCGGCAAAGGCCGGCATGGCCGCGACGTCGCCGGCTTCCATCTTGGCAAAAGCCTCGGAATATTGCGCCGTCCTTGGCGCTTCGAATTTATCCTGCGGCAACGGTTCGAACGCACGCAGCGGTTCGCTGCGTCCGCGCAGCATCAGATCACCCACGGGACGGCCTTGAAAATGCTCGGCAGCCTTGGCGACGCTGGCACTGGCGCAGATGCGTGTTCCCAGATGCTTGTTGGCGGCCTCCAGTCGCGCCGCGATGTTGATGGTGTCTCCATAGGCGGTGTAGTCGAAGAAGCGGTTGCCTCCGAAATTGCCGACCAGTGCCGGCCCGGCGTGAATGCCGATGCGGGTGGTGCCGAAATTCACGCCCACGGCCCTCTGGCGCGCGCAGAAATCCTGTGCCCAGGCATCGAGGTCATGGGCGCAGGCGACCGCACGCGTCGCATAGTCCGGCTGATCGCCGGGCGCATTGAAGAGCACCTGGATCGCATCGCCGATGATTTTTGCGACCGTCCCCTCATGCGCGAAGATGGTTTCGGTCATCCCGCCGACATATTCGTTGAGGAGCGCGCCGAGCGTCTCGGGCGGCGCGCTCTCGACCAGGGAGGTGAACCCGGTGATATCGGTGAAGATGGTGGCGACATCGCGCCACTGCACCTCGATCCCCTCACCCTCGCCGCCCGCCACCAGACGCTTGGCGAGCTCGGGCGAGAAATGGCGCGACAGCGCGGCATGGGCCCGCTCCGCCTCCATCTGACGGCGCCGCACCTCGCGCAGCATCTCGATATGGCGAATGGTCTTCTCGATCGTGGCTTCCAGGTCGGCGAAGTCGATCGGTTTGGTGAGGAAGTCGAACGCGCCGCGGTTCATGGCGGTGCGGATGTTGCTCATGTCGCCATAGGCCGAGACGATGATAGTCGACTTCTTGTCCTCGGCCTCCTGGAGCTTCGCCAGCAGCGACAGCCCATCCATGCGCGGCATGTTGATGTCGGAGACCACCATGTCGACATGCGGGTTCTGCTCGAGGGACTCCAGCGCCTCGACGCCGTCGCGTGCAAACATGATGTCGACGAGCCCGTCGCGGATCTGCCTGCGAAACTTCTGCAGGATCAGCGCCTCGAGGTCTGGCTCGTCATCGACGAAGAGGATGGTCGAAGTCATGCGGCTTGCTCGAGCCTCGTGTCGATCTCCTGCCGCAGCAGCGCAAAATCGATCGGCTTGGTGAGGAGCCCGATGGCGCCACGCTCGATCGCCTTCCGGCGCGTCTCGGCGTCACCATAGGCCGTGATCATGATGACGGGAACGTCCGGATGCTCGGCGCGCACCTTGGGCAGCATGTCGAGCCCGCTCATGCCGGGCATGTTGATGTCGGACAGGATCAGGATCAACGAGGGGTCGCGCACCTCGGAGGCGAGCCTGAGCGCATCGGACGCGGACGGCGCGAATTCCATCTGGAAGCGTCCGGCGCGCAGGTCACGCCGGAACTGCTGCCGGAACAGCGCCTCGACGTCGGGCTCGTCATCGACGACCAGGATGTAAACGTTCAATTCTTGCCTCCGGGAGTATCGTCCGCCGCCATCTGGCGCGGCAGCGTGATGATGAATTCGGTGAATACACCGGGCTCGGTGTTCACGTCGATCGTGCCGCCGTGCTGCTTCACGACGATGTCATGGCTCATGGACAGGCCGAGCCCGGTGCCCTCGCCGGCCGGCTTGGTGGTGAAAAACGGATTGAACAATTTCGCCTTCACCTCGGGCGGAATCCCTGTGCCGTTGTCGCGGATCCGGATCTCGACCTTGTCGCCGAGGTTTTTGGTGGCCGCGTTCAAGGTGGGCTCGAAGCCGTCCGTCGCGCTCTCCTTGCGCTTGGCCGCAGCATAGAAGCCGTTCGAGATCAAATTGAGCAAGACGCGCGCGATCTCCTGCGGATAGACATCGACCGTCCCGGCCCCGGGATCGAACTCGCGCTCAAGCGTGACGTTGAAGGCGGGCCGTTCCGCGCGCGCACCGTGATAGGCGAGATTGAGGCTTTCCTCGACGACGGCATTGATATCGCTGGGGCGATGCTCGCCGGAACCCGCGCGCGAATGCAGCAGCATGTTCCTGACGATGGAATCGGCGCGCTTGCCGTGCTGCACCACCTTTTCCAGATTGCTCCTGAGCATGCCGGTCAGCTCGTCGACCTCCTCCTTCGTCTTGCCGTCGAGCGAAGCCGATTGCAGGGCCTGGTTGAGTTCATCGATCAGCTCGGTCGAGACCGAGGAGAAATTGTTGACGAAATTGAGCGGGTTCTTGATCTCGTGGGCGATCCCCGCCGTGAGCTGGCCGAGGGAGGCGAGCTTCTCGGTCTGGATCAGGCGATCCTGCGCGGTACGCAGATTGTCGAGCGACTGCGACAGCTCCGTGGTACGCTCACGAAGCTGCTTGAGCAGTCGAGCGTTCTCGATCGCAATCACAGCCTGTTTGGTGAAATTCTCAACCAGTGCGATCTGCTTGTCGGCGAACGGACGGACCTCCTTGCGATAGACCGCGATCGTGCCAATCAGCTCGTTCTCCTTCAGCATCGGCACGATGACGATCGTACGGGCGCCGGCGACGTCTGAGATCGCGCGAACGGCAGGCCCACCAGCAAGATAGGCAGGTGTGTTTCGCACATCGTGAACGTGGACGACCTCACGTGTCCTGACGACCTCGGCGAGCGCGCTGTTCGGACGAGGTCGGATTTCCACATCTTTTCGCGAAGCAGCGAACGCAGCCGGCACATTGTAATCCGCCGCAATCGTGAAGCTTTCACCGTCCCAGAGATTCATGACGCCGAAACTTGCGCCACAGACCCGCGTCGCATTTTCGAGCATTTTGTAGAACACGGGAGCGAGTTCGCCCGGAGAGGAACTGATGACCTCCAGCACCTCAGAAGTCGCCGTCTGTTGCTCGAGCGTTTCGGACAATTCAGCCGTCCGCCGCTCGACCTTGTTTTCCAAATCCGCATAGGATTCCTGCAACCGCGCGCCCATGTCGTTGAACTGGTCGGCGAGTCCTTCGAGCTCGTCGCCGGTCTTGATCGAGATGCGCTGCGAGAAATCGCCGCCGCCGATCCGCTCGGCGCCGCTGCGCAGGGCCTGGATCGGTCCGACCATGCGGCGTGCGAGAAAAATCCCGGCGAGCACCGCGAAGATCGACGCTGCGAGCAACACGATCGCCAGCCGCTGCAGCGAAGCATAGAGCGCCGCATAGGCCTCCTCGACCGGCAGCTCGACGAGCATGGTCCAATGCAGCGGCTCGATCGGGGCCGATGTGGTCAGCACCTTCTGCCCCTGGATATTGCGCGCTTCGGGGAGCGCGTCGGACAGGGTGCCGCCTCCAGCCTGCGCGGCGCGCACCTGGGCGAGGCCCGACATGTCGGTGTTGCGCAGCACCAGGCTGATGTCGGGATGCGCGATCAGGCGTCCCTCCGGGCCGACCACATAGGCGTGCCCGTGTTCGCCGACCTTGATCTGGGACACGACGTCCCAGATCAGCTTGAGATTGACCTCCGCGATGCTGACGCCGGCATCCTTGCGCGCGCCGGCCAGCGCGAGCGTCATGTAGGGCTCGGACTCCCTGCGGAAATAGACCGGGCCGTAATAGACCTTGTGCGCGACCGCCTCGGTGAACTTCGGGTCGGCCGACAGGTCGATCCCGCTGTCGGTCGCGTCCATGGCCAGCCGCGAGACCCGCAAGCGCTCCTTGCCGGTCGCATCCACCTGGGCGAGCTCTGTGACCGCGGGCACCTGGCGCAGCAGCCGTTGTGCGTCGAACCGGCGCTGCTCGATCGAGCCCGCCGACCAGGGCAGCTGCGTGGTCCAGCCTAGCTGGCTCTCGATCTCCTTGACGAACTGGCCGATCTTGGCCGCGGCCGCCTCCGCCTGCTCATGCTGGACCCGGATCAGCGCGGCCTTGTGCTCGCGATAATAGAAGAAGACCTCGAACAGCCCGTTGGCCAGCAGCGCAATGGCGACGACGGCCACGAAGAGCGCGACATATTTGGTGAAAAGCCGGGTCCTGATCCCGCGCCCCGCCGCCTCGCCGGGCACGACGCCAGCCGCGGCCGCGCTCGGCGCCGTCCTGGCTTGCGGGGTGTCGGGGTGGAGGGAGATGCTCATCCCGGCGAATCTAGCAAGAAGGCCGGAACTTGTCTCTCGCCAACGCGGAAAGGGCTCCCCCTAAGCCTGACGGCGTCCGCAGGCTGCGGGGCAAATGAAAAGGGCGGCAACGGATGCCGCTGCCGCCCTTCTGGTTCGCTGACCTGCGGCTCAGGTCGGTCGCAGCGCCTTGGAATTGAGGTCGAGATCGTTGACCTCCTTGTTCCGCTCGGAATCGGCCGCCGCGCGGTGGTCGGTTGCCAGCACGACGTAGACCGCGGGCAGCACGAATAGCGTGAACAGCGTACCGATCGACATGCCGGCGACCACAACGAGGCCGATCGAGAAGCGGCTGGCCGCGCCCGCGCCGGACGCAGTCAGGAGCGGGATCAGGCCGGTCACCATCGCGGCCGTGGTCATCAGGATCGGCCGCAGACGAATACGGGCCGACATCTCGATGGCCGAGCGGCGGTCGAGCCGCTCGTTGACCTGGAGCTCGTTGGCGAACTCCACCATCAGGATGCCGTGCTTGGTGATCAGCCCGACCAGCGTCAGCAGACCGACCTGGGTGTAGATGTTCATGGTCGCCATGCCAAAGAACAGCGGGATCAGCGCACCCACGATCGCCATCGGCACCGAGATCATGATCACGAACGGGTCACGCAGGCTCTCGAACTGCGCCGCCAGCACCAGGAAGATGATGATCAACGCAAAACCGAAGGTGATCGCAAGCTGGTTGCCCTCCTGCACGTATTGCCTGGAGTCCGCGAGATAATCGTGGCTGAAGCCGGCCGGCAGCTTCTTGGCCTCGCCTTCGAGGAAGTCGACCGCCGATCCGACCGTCACGCCGGGCATCGGCACAGCCGAGAACGTCGCCGAATTGAGCTGATTGTAATGCGTCAGCGAATTCGGATCAGTCTTGGTCCTGACCGAGACCACGGTCGACAGCGGGAGCTGCTGGCCCGTGTTGGTCGTCACATAATAGCCGCCGAGCGATTCCGGCGAGAGCCGGCTGCTGCGCGGCACCTGTGGGATCACCTGGTAGGACCGGCCCTCCAGATTGAAGCGGTTGATGTAGTTGCCACCGAGCAGCACCGCGAGCGTAGAGCCGAGGTTCTGCATGTTAACGCCGAGATCCTGCGCCTTGGTGCGGTCGATCGTGACCTCCACGTTCGGCTGGTTGTAGGCGAGGTCGCTGTCGGAGACGATGAACATGCCGCTCTTGCGCGCGGCGTCCTTCAGCTTCTCCATCTGCTCATAGACCGTCTGGAAGCCCGCGGTGGAATTGATCACCATCTGAACCGGCAGACCGCCGGGGCCACCCGGCAACGGCGGCAGGTTGAACGCGAAAGCCTGCACGCCCTCGATCTTGGAAAGCTCGGCCTGCACCAGCGGCTTCAACTGGATCGACGAGCGCTTGCGCTCGTCCCACGACTTCAGCAGCATGCCGGCGATGCCGCCCTGCGGGCCGTTGATGCCGTTCAGCACGAAGCGCAGATCGGTTTCGGGGAACTTCTGGAATTTCTCGTCGAGCTTCTCGCCGTAGAAATCGACATAGTCGATGTTGGCGTATTTCGGCGCCTTGGTCACCGCGAACACGATGCCCTGGTCCTCCTCAGGCGCCAGCTCCTTCGAGGTGTGCATGTAGAGGAAGCCGACCAGCCCGAGGATCGTCACCGCGAACAGACCGGTGATCGCCTTGTAATCGAGCGAGCGGTCGAGCCTGCGCCCATACCAGCGCGTCAAAGCGCCGAACACCTTGTTGACCAGCTTGGCGAAGCGGCCCTCTTCGGTATTCTTGAGCAGAATAGAGCACATCATCGGCGACAGCGTCAGCGCGATCACACCTGACACGATCACCGAGCCCGCGAGCGTGAAGGCGAATTCGCGGAACAGCGAACCGGACAGGCCGCCGAGGAAGCCGATCGGCGCGTACACCGCCGCGAGCGTGATGGTCATGGAGATGACCGGCCCAACGATTTCGCGCGCGCCTTCCAGCGCCGACTGAACCGGCGTCTTCCCCTCCTCCAGATGGCGATGGATGTTCTCCACCACGACAATGGCGTCGTCGACCACGAGGCCGATCGCGAGCACCATCGCGAGCAGGGTCAGAAGGTTGAAGCTGAAACCCAACGCCAGCATCAAGGTGCAGACGCCGATCATCGACAGCGGAATGGTGACGACGGGAATGATGACCGAACGGAGCGAGGCCAGGAACAGGAAGATGACCACGATCACGATGATCACGGCTTCACCCAGCGTCTTCTCCACCTCGTCGATCGAAGATTGGATGAACTTGGTCGAGTCGTAGGCGACCTTCATCTTCATCGACGGCGGAAGATTGCGCTCGAGTTCGGGGAACAGCGCGCGCACGCCCTTGACCAGCGTCAGCGGGTTGCCCTGCGGCGTCGCGTTCACGCCAATGAAGATCGCATGCTCGCCATTGAAGGCGACGCTGGCATCCGTGCTTTGGGCGGCGAGTTCGACTGTGGCGATGTCCTCCATCCGCACAAAGCCGCCGTCCTTCGCCTTGACGATCATCTTCCTGAACTGGTTGACGTCAGTCAGGCTGGTGTTCGTCGAGATGTTGGAAACGATCAGATAGCCCTTGGTCTGCCCCGCTGCGGACTGGAAGTTGTTGGCGGCGATCGCGGCGGCGACATCGGCCGGCGACACGTTGCGGCCGGCCATCTTCATGGGATCGAGCCACAGCCGCATCGCAAAGGTCTGGCCGCCCAGAATGTCGGCCGAGGCCACGCCGTCGACCGTCGACAGCACCGGCTGCACCACACGCGTCAGATAGTCTGATATCGCCGAGCCCGACAGCTCCTCGGAGGAGAAGCCGAGATACATCACGGCCGTGGTCTGGCCGGTGGTCTTGGTGACGATCGGGTCGTTGGATTCCTTTGGAATCAGGTACTTGACCGAGTTGGTCTTGGCGAGCACCTCGGTGAGCGCCTGGTTCGGATCGAAGTTCAGCTTGATGTAGACCTGGATCGTCGAGGTGCCGAGCACCGAGGACGAGGTCATGTAGTCGACGCCTTCGGCCGAGGCGACCGCCTGCTCGATCGGCGTCGTGATGAAGCCCTGGATCAGGTCTGCGGACGCGCCGGGATAGACGGTCGTGATGTTGATGACCGTGTTCGACAGCTTCGGATATTGCCGGATCGGCAGCACCATCGCCGCGCGCAGGCCGATCAGCAGGATCAGCAGACTGACGACGACCGACAGGACCGGTCGCTTGATGAAAATATCGGTAAAGCGCATCGCGGCGATCTCGATTTCTTTGTCTCAAGAAAAGTGATCCGGTCGAGCCGGATCACTTGGATGGTGTTGATCAGTAGCGCGGCGGCTGCGCCGGGATCTGCGGAGCCGGGTCGGTCGAAATCGACACCGGAGCGCCCGATTGCAGCTTGAGCTGGCCAACGGCGACGACCTTGTCGCCCACCTTCACGCCCTTGATGATTTCGACGCGACCGTCGACCCGGCTGCCGGTCTGCACGAAGGTGCGCACTGCGGAGAGGCTGGTCTTGCCGTCCTCTTCCTTCTTCTCGGTGATCACGAACACGGAGTCGCCGTAGAGCGTGTAATCGACCGCCGTTTCCGGCACGGTGATCACGGCCGGCTTCGCCGGCAGCACCACCGTCGTGGTCACGAACATGCCCGGCTTCAGGATCTTCTCCGGATTGGCGACCGTCGCCTGCACGCGGATGTTGCGGGTGTCGGCCGCGACCTGCGGCTCGATCGTGGTGATCTTGGCATCGAAGGTGCGGCCGGGGTAGGCGTCGACCTTGAGCCGGACCGGCTGGCCGACCTTGAGGTTGCCCGAGTCCTTTTCGGTCACCGTGAAGTTGGCCCACAGCTCCGACAGATCGGTCAGCGAGACGATCGCCGTGCCGGCCGTCAGGTACTGGCCGACTTCGACCTTGCGGACGCCGAGATCGCCGGAGAACGGCGCACGCACCAGCTTCTGCGAGATCACCGCCTCGGTCTTGGCGATGCCGGCCAGCGCCTGATCGTAGGCGGCCTGCGCGTTATCGACGGTCGCCTGCGGGCCGAACTGGCGCGATGCCAGCTGCTTGGCGCGGTCGAGCGAGAGCTGTGCGACGGTTGCCTGCGCCTTGTAGTTGGCGAGGTCGCCCTGCTCCGGCATGTCGAAGAACTGCACCAGTGGCGTGCCGGCATCGACATGCGTACCCGGCTCGAACTTGATCTCGGTGACGCGGCCATTGACGTCGGCGCTGACGTCGACCTGGTGCACGGCGGCAAGGCCGCCGACTGCGGTGAGCAGGTTCGGGACCACCTCGGACTTCGCCTCGGCCGCGCTGACCGCGGTCGGCGGCGGCTTGTTGTTGGCGAAGAACTGCTTGATCATCTGGCCGCGGAAGTAATTGAACCAGACGAGGCCGCCAACGAGCACGCCCAGGAGCGTGCCGACGATGATGAACCACAGCACTGGCCTAACCGGACGCCGGCGAGCCTTGGTGTCGATCGGTTCGCCCGAAATCTTGTGTTCGGTTACGATGTTCATGTCATGCGCTTTCTGCAATCGCCGTCTTGCCCGCATCCGCGGCCCGATCGCGGCCCAAATGCGAAGCAATTGCGGCGTCGTTAAGTCCGATACCCCTCAGGAGAAACTCACAGAGCTGCCGCTCCAGATCGTTCGCCTTGCCGTAGACGAGGCAGGGCGTGGCCGGCAGCCTGGTCAGCGCAGCCATCATCACCGAATGATGCGCGAACCAGAACAGGTTGAGCGGATCGCCGCTGAACGGTCGCGCGTCACCGCTGGCAACCGCACGCTCGAGCGAGGCGAGGAAGACCGCCCCGATCAGCTTCTCGATCTTGGCATATAGCAGACGGGCGAATTCGCCGTCATCCAGATGGCTGGTGGCCATCAGTCGCAGGCGCTGCGCCTCTTCCTGATCGGGCCCGTCGGCGATGTGGAGGAAATGCTGGACCATGCCACGGATCAACTCGACCAGCGTGGCCGTCGAGGGCTCCCGTTCGAGCAGGTCCATCAGTGCCGGATCGGCTTCGCATTCGTCGCTGAGGATTTCGGCGTAGAGCGCCGCCTTGGACGGAAAATGCTTGAACAGCAGCGCCTCGGAAATGGCAGCGGCGGCCGCCACGCTCTTGGTCGTGGTGCCGGTATAGCCGTGTCGGGCAAAGCAGCGTTTTGCGGCACCGAGGATCAATTGACGCCTCAGGTCGCTCGTCATTCGCAGTGAGCTCATGTTAGTGAGTAAGCACTCACCCACGCAAAAGTCAAGCAGAATGCTGCGACGCAACCTACGTGGGTACAAACTTGTTGGAAAATGGCCACACTTCCCCGCCCGGAGGGCCGGGAACGTTGCTCAGGACGGAGCCAAGCAGGGCTAGATCGGCTGGAAGCCGAGATCGCCACGGATCCGGTTGACGATGTAAGTCCCGTCCCGGACTGGGAGAATCCGGTCCAGGCTGGCGCTATCGATCTTCACATTGGCAAATCGCGGCCCCGCCGAGACGTTGTGGACGGCTTTGGCGAAGGCCTCGACCTCGGCCATGGTCGAGATCGCGCGGGAGTCCCCGATGCCGCAGGCCCTGGCGACGCCGACGAGGTCGGCAGCCGCGGAGGTGTGGCTGGTCTGGCCACCGGTCTCGCCATAGGCCTCGTTGTCGAGCACCACGATCGAGAGGTTGGACGGCTTCTGCAGGCCGATGGTGGCAAGGCTCCCCATCCCCATCAGCATCTCGCCGTCGCCGGTGATGACCAGCACCGGCAGTTTTGGTTGCGCCAGCGCCAGGCCAAGCCCGATCATCGCCGCGCCGCCCATGCCGCCCCAGAGGTAGAAGTTGCGCGCGTGGTCGCCGGCGGCACACATGTCGTTGGTGGAGGCCCCGAGGCCGCCGATCGCAACGACGTCCTTGCGGTTCGCAAGCAGGGTGGACACCACCTGGCGGCGGTCGAGGAGGTTGGCCTTGCTCATTTGGTGAAAACCTTCGCGCCGATCAGGCGCTGCGACAGCAGGACGGCGGTGGGCGTGAGCGCGTTGTAGGCCTGCGCTGCGGCTGCCTCCATCACCGCCGGCACCTCGGCCGCATTGGACGCGCGCAGCACCTGGACGCCCGAGAGTTCGAACACGCCCTGCGTGGTCGATCCCATCGGCACCTGCCATGGATTGAACTCGCCCCACTCGCCGCGCATGGTCACGAGCGTGAGGAACGGAAAGCGCAGGATCGGGATCAGCGACAGCATGTTGATGCAATTGCCGACCCCGCTCGACTGCATCAGCAGCACGCCACGTTGTCCGCCCGTCCAGGCCCCGGCCAGGAGCGCGACGCCCTCCTCCTCCGTCGTCAGCGGAATGCCGCGCATCGTGGATGAGGCCAGCACGCGCTGGATCAGCTTCGAATGGCCGGCATCGGGCACGTACGGCACCTGCCGGACGTCGAAGCGTTGCAATGTCGCGAAAATATCGTCGGGCCAATTCGGGGCCGTGTCGGCAGCGTCAGCGCGGGCGTGCATTTTCCTGTCCGGTCGGCTTGCAAATCACGACACGACTGTAGACGGTGAGCCGAGCCGCTCGAAAGAGCGAAAACAGCATATCGGTCTCAACCGGCGAGTATGGCGGCGATGAACGCAAGTGCGAAAGAACTGGCGGCCAATTTCGATCTGGAGAAGCTGACACCCGAATTCTACGACGATCCCTACCCGACTTATCGTGCACTGCGGGACAACGAGCCGGTCAAGCGCCTTCCCAACGGCACTGTGTTCCTGACCCGCTATGACGATCTCGTCACCACCTACAAGAACACAAAGTCGTTCAGTTCGGACAAGAAGCGCGAGTTCGCGCCGAAATACGGCGACACCCCGCTTTACGAGCACCACACCACGAGCCTCGTCTTCAACGACCCGCCCGCCCACACCCGCGTGCGCCGCCTGATCATGGGCGCGCTGTCGCCGCGCGCGATCGCGGGGATGGAGCCTGATATCGTCAAGCTGGTCGACGGCCTGCTCGATGCCATCGCCGCCAAGGGGACTTGCGAGCTGATCGACGACTTCGCCGCGTCGATCCCCATCGAAGTGATCGGCAATCTGCTCGACGTTCCCCACGACGAACGCGAGCCGCTGCGCGACTGGTCACTGGCGATCCTCGGTGCGCTCGAGCCCGTGGTGTCGCCCGAAGTGGCTGCGCGCGGCAACAAGGCGGTGAAGGACTTCCTCACCTATCTCGAAACCCTGGTCGCGCGCAGGCGCCAAAAGCCCGGCAATCCCGAGCGTGACGTGCTGACGCGCCTGATCCAGGGAGAAGGCAACGGCGAGGAGAACGGCGAGCGGCTGACCGAGAAGGAGCTGCTGCACAACTGCATCTTCCTGCTCAATGCCGGGCACGAGACCACCACCAATCTGATCGGCAACGGCCTCGTCGCGCTGCACCGGAATCCGGACCAGAAGCAGCGGCTGATCGAAAACTCCGACATGATCAAGACTGCCGTCGAGGAGATGCTGCGCTACGAGAGCTCGAACCAGCTCGGCAACCGCATGACGACAGAGAAGATCGAGCTCGGCGGCGTCATGCTCGACGCCGGCACGTCGGTGACGCTGTGCATCGGGGCGGCCAACCGCGATCCCGCCCAGTTTCCGGAGCCCGAACGCTTCGACATCGCGCGCACGCCGAACCGGCATCTCGCCTTCGCCACCGGCGCACATCAATGCGCCGGCATGGCGCTGGCGCGGCTCGAAGGCGCGATTGCGATCTCGCGCTTCCTGGCGCGCTTCCCGAATTATGCCGTGAGCGGCCGTCCGGTGCGGGGCGGACGGGTGCGGTTCCGCGGCTTCCTGAGCGTGCCCTGCTCCATAGGTTGAGGCCCGCGCGCATCATTTCGAACGAGCCACGCATTAGATCTGTTAGAATGCGCAAGACACGTGAGCTGGAGTGACGAATGAGTAGTCCGCCAGTCGCTGATTTCATCTCGAGGGAGGAGCGCTTCGGCGCCCGCAATTATGAGCCGCTTGGCGTTGTCCTGTCGCGCGGCGAAGGCGTCTTCGTTTGGGACACCCAGGGCAACCGATATCTGGATTGCCTCTCCGCCTATTCGGCGGTCAACCAGGGCCATTGCCACCCGAAAATCCTGGCCGCCATGGTCGAGCAGGCCGGCCGATTGACCCTGACCTCGCGTGCATTCCACAACGACCAGCTCGCTCTCTTCTACGAGGAGATCGCGGAACTCACCGGCTCTCACAAGGTGCTGCCGATGAATAGCGGAGCCGAAGCCGTTGAGAGCGCGATCAAGTCCGTGCGTAAATGGGGCTATGAGGTGAAGGGGGTGCCCGACGGGCAAGCCGAGATCATCGTCTGCGCCAACAATTTCCATGGACGCACCCTCGGTATCGTCGGTTTCTCGACCGACGCGGCCACGCGCGAACATTTCGGCCCCTTTGCGCCGGGCTTCAAAATCATCCCCTTCGGCGATCTCGCCGCGCTGAAAGACGCCATCACGCCGAACACCGTCGCCTTCCTGGTCGAACCCATCCAGGGCGAAGCCGGCGTCATCATTCCACCGGCAGGCTATTTCACGGGGGTGCGCGAGCTCTGCACGGCGCACGACGTGATGCTGATCCTCGACGAGATCCAGACCGGACTCGGCCGCACCGGCAAGCTGCTTGCGGAACAGCACGAGGGCATCGAGGCGGATGTGACGCTGCTTGGCAAAGCTTTGTCCGGCGGTTTCTATCCCGTCTCGGCCGTGCTTTCCAACAACGAGGTCCTCGGCACGCTGAAACCAGGTCAGCATGGCTCAACATTCGGTGGCAATCCCCTCGCCTGCGCGGTGGCGCGCGCGGCGCTCCGCGTTCTCGTCGAGGAAGGGATGATCGAGAACGCTGCGGTGCAAGGTGAACGCTTCCTGAAAGGCCTCAGAAGCATCCGCGCCAACACCGTGCGCGACGTGCGCGGACGAGGCCTGATGCTGGCGGTCGAGCTCAATCCTGAAGCCGGCCGTGCACGCCGCTACTGTGAGGCTCTGCAGACCGAAGGCATCCTCGCCAAGGATACCCACGAGCACACGATCCGCTTCGCCCCGCCGCTGGTGATTACCAGTGACCAGGTTGATTGGGCCTTGGAGAGAATCGCTGCCGCCCTGACGCAGGATTTCGCCTGAGGTCTGCCTGCGTCGGAAGACCGCAAGGCCGCTGACAGTCAACAACGAACGATTTCGCCGCCTGCGCGTTGAACGGTTCCGGGCGACTGGGACGAGCGTGGAGTTGCGATCATGCTTCCGCGTGCCGTGTGCCTTTCGGCGTTTTTGGTCGGTGCCTCGATGCTCGCGGCGAGCGTCGGAGCGTCCGCCCAGGACCATCGGGGTGGACCACCGGGAGCGGCTGCCCGACCGGCAGCGCCGCCCGCGATGGCCCGACCGGCGGCGCCACCTGCGATGGCGCGTCCTGCCGCGCCGGCATTTCATCCCCCACCCATGCCGCAGCGGCCGGCCATGGCGCCGAATCCGGCGCCTCGCATGGCCTCCCCGCCGCCGCGCCCGGCCCCGCACTTCGCGGCACCGCCGCAGCGAGCTGCCCCGCTCGTGGCGGCACCGCGACCTGAATTCCACCGCGCTCCGGCAGCACCGCAACGTCCGGCGATGGCACCGCCGCCGACGCCGCATATTGCCGCCCCCTCACACCCCAGCGCGCCGCCGACCGTGAGCGAGCGGCGGGAACAGCCGCGCGAGACGCTGTCGCGCCAAGCCTCGGAACGCCAGGGCCGCATCGACCATTTGCAGCAGCGTGTGCAGACATTGCAGTCGCAAAAGCCGGAAGGCGCAAGAGCGCAACGCGAGCAGCAGCGGTTGCTGCAGTCGCAGAATAGGCTGCTGGAGCGCGAGCAGCGCGTCCAACAGCGTGAGCAGCACGTCGAGCAGCGACAGCGCGAGATGCTGTCGCGCCAGACCACGGAGCGCCAGACCCGCATCGATCGCCTCCAGCAACGTGTGCAGACCTTGCAGTCGCAAAAACCTGAAGGCGCACGCGCACAACGCGCACAAGAACGCGCACTGCAGGCGCAGAACCGTCTGCTGCAGCACGAGCAACGGGCGCAGCAAATCGATCTGTCGCGCCAGCAGAGGCTGGGACCGCAGGCCCCCGCTGCAACAGCCGCAGCGGCTGTCGCCGCGCGCGGGCGGTTTGCCGCGCACTTCCGCGAGCGGGCGACTGCGCAAACCCAGGCGGCCCTCGTCACCCGCCACAGCGGCTGGGCTCCCCGGCAGGCCTGGCGACACCGCCATCCCGCGGTGTTCGTGGCATGGCTTGGGCCCGTGTTCTGGCCCTACGCCTATTCCGACATTTTTGACTACACGTTCTGGTCCTATGCCTACGAGCCCGGCTATTGGGCGTACGCGTATGACGACTTCGTCGACACCGTGTTCTGGGGCGATGACAGCCCCTATTCCGCCTATGCCAGCACCAACCCGAATGACTATCCGCAAGCCGGCGGCGGCACCCGCGCGCGCCAGCGCGCCAGCGCGAGCCCGCAAACGCTGCAGCAATTATGCGGCACACCGGACAAGGGCGTCACCGCTTGGCCGCTTGACGATATCACGCGGGCGGTGCGGCCGACGGCGGAGCAACGCGCGCTGCTCAACGCGTTGAAGACCGCGGCGGCCAACGCCGCCGGTGTGTTCAAGGACTCCTGTGCGGAGACTTATGCACTGACGCCGCCTGGCCGCTTGCGGGCGATGATGAACCGCGTCAGCGCGACACTGGATGCTGTCAAGATCGTGCGACCGGCACTGGAGACTTTTTACAACTCGCTCAGTGACGAGCAGCAGGCCCGCTTCAACGCGCTCGGCCCCAACATCGGCGACCGCTCGCCTCGGCAGCAGCAAGCCAGTGCCCAGGAAGCCAGTGCCGAAGGCTGCGGTGATCCGAAGTCCGGCCTGACCCAGTTGCCGATCCAGAGGATCGAGGCTGTGCTTCACCCCGCGGGCAAGCAGAAGGAAGCGCTCGACCGCCTCGGCGAGGCGACGGCGAAGGGCGTTGAGGGCCTACAGGCGGCCTGTCCGAACGATGTACCGCTGACGCCGGTTGGACGACTGGAGGCGATGCAGCACCGGCTCGAAGCCATGCTTCAGGCCGCCAAGCTGGTCGAGCCCGCCCTGGACGAGTTCTATGCCACGCTGAGCAGCGAGCAGAAGGCGCGCTTCAACACGCTGCAACAGCTCGCAGGCCCGTGACGGCGGCGTCGCATTCTCTCGTTGCAATGCGAGCAGCGGCCGAACGACGCGGGGCGCCGTCATCGCCCTGCTCCACAGCCGCTTCTCTCCGTGAGAAGTGCGGTGGCACGGAATGCAAACAACCGCCTCGTCTTGACCTCACGCGACGGAAATCGTCTTCGGTCCAGCGTCATTCGCGGTTGGGATCGCTTGAGGCCGCTCTTTCTCATCCGAGCTGATGGCGTTGCATTGCTGGGAGTGAGCAGACAACTCAAGATCGGCCAGGTGGTCCCAGTATTCTGCTTCTGCGAGCAGCTTCCATTTGTTCATGCTGTTGTACGCGGCCTGTTGGCGGCACAGCGAACCCATCGCACGCAAGCGCTGCACTCTCTCCACTGCCTCCACTGCGAACCTCCCTTCGCGCCAGCTTGTTTACAAGCGCATTTATGTTGTCACAATTTCGCAGATTGAATTGACGAGTGATAGTCCGGTGTTTGACGGTCAATCGATGATAGCGCAATCGTCTGACTTTTCACCGACGTGAGCAGCTCCAGCCCTGAGAGCTAGTCGAGCTCTCAGCGCCGCAGCCCCTTCGGCCAGCGCTGTACGCAGGCGCGCAACAAGACTCGCGTCGAACGACGGGTTCCCAAGTCGCAGGTGCATTCATTTCAGGACCGAAATCTTAATTGTCAGCGGCCTTCCCGCGATAGTGGTTAGCTGGCGATCAGACCGGGCCGGACAAGGTTTGATCCCGAAACTATTTTGGCCCGGCACATTGGACTGCAAGACCGCCTTCGGGCGGTCTTTCCTTATCGCCGCAATAGAACGGGCCGGGGCTGGATCACGCCGGGGCCCTTCGGCACGCCGATCACAACAATGGCCCCGACGATTGCGCGTCGGGGCCATCCAAGATCATCAGGCGTGGGTACATCCGCCGTGCCTGCCGATCGTTGATGCCACTCATTACCGCATCCGATCTGGCGCAGACCGTGGCGAGGCTGCGGCATCGGGATGATATCATTCTGCCTGAAAGCTGACGGCTGTCCACCTCTCGTTGGTGGTACTCCAACCGGCTCGCTGAGCGAGCCCGCCGCTTCGGTGCCGTCAAGCGGAAGGCGCGCTTCAACACGCGGCAACAAGTCGCAAGCCCGTGAGGACAGCGCGCGTGGGGGCTAGACCACCGTCCTGTGCCGCGTAATGCACGTGCGCAGCACGTCGTCCATCGGCTTGCTCCACCAGTCGTTGGAGAAGATCTCGATCTCCGAATAGCCGGCAAACCCCTGCGCCTCGACCGCGGCGCGCGCCGATTGGATGTCGATGACGCCGTCGCCCATCATGCCGCGGTCGTTGAGGATGTCCCTGGTCGGCACCAGCCAGTCGCAGACATGGAACGCGAGCAGGCGATCCTTGCCGGCGCGCGCGATCTGGGCCATCAGCTCCGGATCCCACCAGATGTGGTAGACGTCGAGCGCGACGCCAAGCATGCCGCTGCGGCCGGGGTCGAGCCGATCGCAGATGTCGAGCGCCTGTTTCGTCGTGTTCACGCAAGCGCGGTCGGCTGCATAGGCCGGATGGAGCGGCTCGATCGCCAGCGGCAGTTTTGCCTGTTTGGCGTAGACGAGCATGTCGGCAAGCGCTTCCTCGACCTGCCCGCGCGCTCCCGCGATATCCTTCGACGCCTCGCTGCCCGGCCGCGAATATTGCGGCAGGCCGCCAACGACGAGAACGATGCAGGGCGCGCCCAGCGCCTTGGCCTCATCCACGCAGCGGCGATTGTCGTCGCGCACTTCCCCCCGGCGCGATGCGTCCGAAGTGAACATGCCGCCGCGGCAATAGCCTGAGAGATCGAGCCCGGCCTCACGCACCGCGCGCGCGGTACGATCGAGACCGACGGCAGCGACCTGATCACGCCAGGGGTCGATGGCGCGGATGCCATGCCTTGCACAGGCCTCGATGATCTCGACGAGGTCACCCTGCTTGCGGACCGTCGCCGTGTTCAGCGACAGCCAGCGATGGTCGGACGAGAAATCGCGCATCAGTCTTCCAGTCCGTGCGAGGCCAGCACGGTCTTCATCCGCCGCATCGCCATTTCAGGATTGGCGAGCAGGCCGGCCTGATCGGCCAGCCGGAACAGCTCGGCCAGATGCAGCATCGAGCGCGCGCTCTCCTGGCCCCCGACCATGGTGAAGTGGTCCTGATGGCCGTTCAGATACGCCATGAAGACGACGCCGGTCTTGTAGAAGCGCGTCGGCGCCTTGAAGATGTGGCGCGACAGCGGCACCGTCGGCCCCAGCACGTCGTGGAAGCCGGCCTCGTCGCCAGCCGCGAGCCGCGACAGCGCGTAGGACGCTGCAGGCGCGATGGCATCGAAGATGCCGAGCAGTGCGTGCGAAAAGCCTTGGCTATCGCCGGCGATCAGCTCCGCGTAATTGAAGTCATCGCCGGTATACATCTTGATGCGCTTGTCGAGGCGGCGGCGCATGTCGATCTCGCGCTGCTTGTCGAGCAGTGAGACCTTGACGCCATCGACCTTGGCGGCGTTGTTGTTAATGATGGCCACCGCAACGTCCATCGCCTTGTCCAAATCCTTGGTGCCCCAATAATCCGTCAACGCCGGATCGAACATGTCACCGAGCCAGTGGATGATCACGGGCTCGCGGACCTGCGACAGCACGCGGTTGTAGACCTTGGCGTAATCGTCGGCGCTGCGGCCGAGTTTTGCGAGAGCACGCGACGCCATCAGGATGATGCGGCCGCCGACCTTCTCGACGGCCGAGAGCTGCTCCTCATAGGCGCGAATGACGTCGTCGAGGCTCTTGGCATCCTCGACCGCAAGATGATCCGTACCTGCGCCGGAGAACACCAGCGCATTGCGCCGCTTGGCGGCACCGACCGAGCGGGTGATCAGCTCCAGCGAAGTCGGCCAGTCCAACCCCATCCCGCGTTGCGCGGTGTCCATGGCTTCGGCGACGCCGAGGCCGAGGTCCCAGACGTGCTCGCGGAAGGCGATGGTCTTGTCCCAGTCGACAGCGGCGGAGAGCCAGGGATCGTTGTCCGCAAAGGGATCGACGACCGTGTGCACGGCCGAGAACGCGATGCGGTTCAAAGGGCCTTCGAGTTTTGCGGGGAACGTGCGCGAGGCCGCGAGCCGATAGGTCTCGATCGAGCGATCGGCCTTCGGCAGTTTCAGGGACAACGACGACATCGGCTGGACGGGCTTGTTCATGTGTCCCTCCTCAGGCCTTGATCGGGGCGACGTCGATCCAGCGCCGCTCCTTCCAGCTCTTCAGCGCGCATTCAGCGAGCTGCACGCCCTTGACGCCTTCGAGCAGTGTGAACTTGTAGGGCGCGTCCTCGTAGACGTGGCGGATGAACATCTCCCACTGCTCCTTGAAGCCGTTGTCGTAGGTGACGTTGTCAGGCAGCTTCTGCCAGTCGCCGTAGAAGTCGTGCAGCCGCTTCTCGTCGGGATTCCACACCGGCCGGGGCGTTGCCTGCCGCGCCTGGATCATGCAATCCGACAGGCCCGCGACCGCCGAACCGTGTGTGCCGTCGACCTGGAAGGTGACGAGGTCGTCGCGATAGACGCGCGTCACCCAGGACATGTTGATGTGGGCGATGACGCCGCCCTCGAGCTGGAAGGTCGCGTAGGCGGAATCATCCGCGGTCGCCTTGTATTTCTTGCCCTGCTCGTCAAAACGCTCGGGGATGTCGGTGTTGCCGATGCAGACCACGCTCTGGACGTTGCCGAAGAGATTGTCGAGCACGTAGCGCCAGTGGCAGACCATGTCGAGGATGATGCCGCCGCCGTCCTCGTCGCGGTAGTTCCAGGACGGTCGCTGCGCCTCCTGCCAACCGCCTTCGAACACCCAATAGCCGAATTCGCCGCGCACCGAGAGGATGCGGCCGAAGAAGCCGGAGTCACGCAGGAAGGCGATCTTCTTCAGGCCGGGCAGAAACAGCTTGTCTTGCACCGTGCCATGCTTGACGCCCTTTGCGTTGGCGAGCTTAACGACCTCGAGCGCCTCCTCGAAATTCGTCGCAATCGGCTTCTCGCAATAGACGTGCTTGCCGGCATTGATCGCCTGGGTCAGCAGGCCGGGGCGGGCCTGCGTGGTCGCTGCGTCGAAGAACATGATGTCGTTCTTGTCGGCGAGCGCCGCATCGAGGTCGGTGGTCCAGCGCGTGATGTTGTAGCGCTTGGCGAGGGCTTCGACCTTGTCGGCGCTGCGGCCGACCAGGATCGGATCGGGCATCACGCGGTCGCCGTTCTTCAGCCGAACGCCGCCCTGCTCGCGGATCGCGACGATCGAACGGATGAGATGCTGGTTGAGCCCCATGCGGCCGGTGACGCCGTTCATGATGAGGCCGAGGCGTTGGGTGGTCATGCCAATTGCTCCTGAAGTGATTTTGGCTGTTCGAGCGGACGGAGCGCCGACCAGTCCGGATGGACCGATGTCGCAAAGCCCGTTGCGGTCAGCGATCCCGTCAGGAGATCGCCGTTGTGAATGGAGAGCCGGATGCCCTGCCCGGCGTCGGCGTAGAGATCGGGATGCGCGGCCGCGAAGGCCTGCGCTTCGGCGGCAGGCGTCTCGCCAAAACCGTCGACATAGTGATGGCCGTTGCGCTCGGCATGGGTAACGCCGATGAACGCACCGAGCGCGAGATCCTGCTGCACGGCGAGACCTGCCTGGCAGGTCAGGTCCTCACCCGTCACGAAGAACCGCGCGCCGTCCGTGCTCCATTTCGCTGCGCGGGTCGCATTGACGATGGACTTGTAGAGGCCCTTGCAGGATTTCGAGGAAATGCCGCAATAGCCGAGCGCGCGCGCCGCCGGGAACGCATCGTAGGAATCGTCGGCCTCGTCGATGATGAAGCCGTGCGCGGCGAGCGAGCCGAGCGGCGACTGCCGCGTGATATCGCGCGGCATCGGCTGTTCGACATAGAGCAGCCGTGACGCGATCGACCGCAGCGCTGCATCGTGGTCGAGCCGGTCGGTCAGCGCATGCAGTGCGGAGAGATCGGCATACTGTTCGTTGGCGTCAAGCGTCACCTTGTAGTCACGCCCCAGCGTATCGAGCTCCTTGCCAATACGCGTCAACCGAGCCGCATCAGCCGCGAAATCCCCTGATAGCTTCAGCTTGAAGTAATTGGCACCGGCGTTCTCGCGTGCATCGGCAACACCGCCCTCACCTTCGACGGTATCGTCGAGGCCCACGGTGTGCCTGATGGCAACGCGCGGCAGCGGCTTTCGGCCCGCGAGAAACTGCGCGATATCCGTTTCCTTCAGGTCAGGAGAAAGTCGCGCATCGATGCCCGCGACGTTGCCAACCATGCCGTCGAAAAAGTTGGTTTCAACCCCACGCAGCAGTGCGTCGAGGATCGCCTTGTCGATTTCCGCGGGGCCATAAGCCGCCGCAAGCGCCGGAATATTCTTTTTCGCGCAAGTCGCGATCTGGGCACCGATGCACGAGGCATGCAGATCGAACGCCGTCAAGAATCCAGTCCGCGCAAGATAAAGGCCCCGCGCAATCTCCAGCGAACGCCGCAGGCCGTCGACCGTCTGCGCCGGCGACAGCTCCGGCCGCTTGTCGAACCATTTTGGCACCAGCAGCTCGGCGCTGGCACCGACCGCGCTCCCCCTGCCCTCGACCTCGATCTCGACCCGCACGAACAGCTGCGGCGTCGCGTTGATGGTGATCGCGCCAAAGCGGAACGGCCGCGCAAAATGCACGGGACGTTCAAAGAACGCGATGTCTCGCAGCTTCAGGCGCGGCGCCATGACTTCAATCCAGCGAACCTTGCGAGAAGAAATGCTTGCGGATGCGTTGCACGAGCTCGGTGAAGACAGGATCGGCCATCACATCGAGCGAACGCGGGCGCGGCAGCGGCACGTCGTAAATCGCAGCGATCGCGCCGGGCCGCTCGGTCATGACCAGCACGCGGTCGGCGAGGAACACGGCCTCGGGAATCGAATGCGTGATCAGGAGCACCGTCTTCCTGGTCTCGCGCTGGATCCGCATCAACTCGACATTCATGCGCTCGCGCGTCAACGCGTCGAGCGCGCCGAACGGCTCGTCCATCAGCATGATCTTGGGATCGTGCACCAGCGCACGGCAGATCGAGGTTCGCTGCTGCATGCCGCCCGAGAGCTGCCAGGGTAGCTTCTTCTCGAAACCTTCGAGGCCGACCAGCTTCAGCAGCGCCTTGGCGCGATCGAGATAGTGTTGTCGTGGCAGCCGCTTCATGTCGATCGGCAGCATCACGTTCGCGAGGATGTTGCGCCAGGGCAGCAGCAGCGCGTTCTGGAACACGATGCCGACATTGCCGTGCGGCTTCGTGACCTTCTCACCCTCGACCAGGACCTCGCCTGACGTCGGCGGCAGCAACCCCGAGATCAGCTTGAGCAGCGTGGACTTGCCGCAACCGCTTGGGCCGACCACGACGAAGAATTCGCCGTCGTTGATGTGGAAATCGAGCGGACGCAGCGACGGCACGTCGCCGTCGCGCGTCCGGTAGGTCTTCGACACGCCGGAAAGTTTGATGCCCGACGCATCGCCGGCAGCCCGGTCGCTCACCAGTCTCAGATGCGCGGCCTGCTGCACGATTTCGCTCACGACTGCGGCTTGCTTCACGATCCGCTCTTCGGCAGATAATCGTTGGTGTAGAAGGCCTTCGGGTTCTCCTTGGCCTTGGCATCCAGTCCGCCATATTCGACCATCAGATTGACGGAGTCCGTCATGTTCTGGTCGGTGACCTGGAACGGCCGCTTGCTCTTGGTCTCCGCGGTCCGGTAGAGCGGAATGGTCAGCTCAAAGCCCTGCGTCAGGGTGTCGATCTTGCCGCCCTTGGGGTTGGCATCGAGGATCGATTGCGCAGCCGCCTTCGGCTCCTTCTCGGCGGCTTCGACCGCCTTGGTCGTCGCCGACATGAAGCGGCGGACGAGGTCGGCATTGGCCTTCACATAGTCGGCGTTGGCGATGATGCCGGAGGAGACCATGTTGATGCCGTAGTCGGCGAACTTGATCGGGAACACGTCCTTTCCGGTAGCGTCCTTGATCTTCATCGACTGGTCCATGACGTAGCCGAGCAGCAGATCAGCCTGGCCGTTGATGACGGCATTGAGCTTGGTCTGGCCGTCGCCGGCGACCGTCTGGAAATCGCTCTCCTTCAGGCCGGTCTTCTTCAGGAACAGCGGCCAGATCTGGGTCATGGAATCGGCCGGTGTGATCGCCACCGTCTTGCCCTTGATGTCCTCAGGCTTCCTGATGTTCTTGTCGACGAAGCCCATGGCCGACATCGGGCTGGTCTGGAGCAGCACGCCGGTCGCGACGACAGGTGCGCCCTTGATTGCGGCGCGCATCATGGTGGGGACGTCGACATAGCCGAAATCGGCGGTCTTGGCGGCCACGGCCTGCGTGGTCGCAGCCGAGCCGCGGCCTTCCTGGATCTCGAGGTCGATGCCCTCGGCCGCATAGATGCCCTTGGCCTTGCCGTAATAGAACGGCGCGTGCTCGCCATAGACGTACCAGTTCAGCATCAGCACGACCTTGTCGGCGGCCTGCGCGGGCATCGTCGCAAACACCATCAGCGCAGCCGAGACAGCTCCTATCCACCGCTTCATCGTTTCTCTCCCTTGCCCTTGTTGCGTCGGCCGTTGATGGCCGTTCGTTGCCTTAGTTTTTGTTACGAGGCGAAAATCACGTCTTCGCGCTGGCTGACATGCCAGGGAATGACCAGCTTCTCGATCCGGTCCACGATCCAGAACAGGATCACGCCGAGCAGCGCCAGGATCACGAGCGCTGCGAACATCGTCGGCAGGTCGAACGTGCCGATCGAGCGCTGCATCACGTAGCCGATGCCGGAATTGGAGCCGACGAATTCGCCGACGACAGCGCCGACCACGGCCAGCGTCACCGACACTTTGAGGCCTGAGAAGATCGCCGGCAGCGCATGCGGCAGGTTCACCGCGAGGAAAACCCGGAACCGGCTGCCCTGCATGGCGCGCGCGAGATCGACCATGTCAGGGTCGACCGACTTGAAGCCCTGCACGGCGGAGACCACCACCGGGAAGAAGCCGAGCAGGAAGGCGGAAATCACTTTGGGAATGATGCCGAAGCCAAACCACACCACGAACAGCGGCGCGATCGCGATCTTCGGCACGGATTGCGAGAACACCAGCAGCGGATAGACATAGCTCTCCACTGTCTTCGACCCCGCGATCAGCATCGCAACGGGGATGCCGAACAGCGCCGACAGCAGGAAGCCGCAGACGGTGGCATAGGTGGTCGGCCAGGACTGGCGCAGCAATTCCGGCCATTCGGTGCGCAGCACCGCGACGACGTCGGCCGGCGCCGGGATCTGATAGGCGGGGATCCTGAACAGGCGGATCACAAGATCCCAGGCGACGACGATGAAGACCAGGAACAAAAACGGCCGGACCCAGGCCGCATTCAGCATCTTGGATACCGCACCTTGCGGCTTCAACTCAGCCACGTCTCACTCCCGGCATTCTTCTTCGTTCGGGGGAGAAATTAACTCGTTGGATAAATACTGTCCAGAGCTTTCCCTGTGACGTTTTGTGCCGGTTCCTGGCCTCCTCTCGTGTCCCGGACGCGCTGCTGCGCTACGTCCGGGGCACGAGACCGCCTCACCTTCGGTGTCATTCCCCGCGAAGGCGGGGGAGTACGCCGCGGCTTCTCGGTTCAATCTCAACCGTCTCTGGAATACTGGATTGCCCGCCTTCGCGGGCAATGACGGCGGAGATTGAGGAAACGACGGACGATTAGTCCACCAACGCGCGGACTAGGCCGCTAAACCGTCTGCGCCACGGCGCTGCGCGACTTCGGCGCCTTGGCGATCTCGAACAGCGCGGTCGATCGGCCCGTCAGCGCGGCCAGCACGAGGCCGACCATGTGCGAAAGCCTCTCGTCCTTGGCGTCCTTGGCCAGCAGATCGCGGCCGAAGATCACGCTCAACGTGGCCGAATTAGAGAGATAGAAGAAGCAGAGCCCCGCGATCGAGATGTAGAGCTGCACCGGATCGACCGCGACCTGGAAATCGCCGCTGTCGACGCCGCGCAGCACCACGGTGCGGATCATCTCGACGAAGGGCGAGTGCATCGACTTGACCTTGGTCGAGCGCTTGAGGTGCTTTGCGCGCGCGAGGTTCTCGGTCTGGAGCAGCGACAGGAATTCCGGGTTGCGCAGGAAGTAGTTCCAGGTGAACTCGATCAGCCGCCGTATCGCTTCGGGCGGATCGAGATGCTCGAGATCCAGCCCCCGCTCCTCGCTGCGGATCTTGTCATAGGCGCCTTCAAGCACCGCGAGATAGAGCTCGTCCTTGTTGCCGACGTGATAGTAGAGCATGCGCTTGTTGGCGCCGGCCTTCGCCGCGATGCGGTCGACACGCGCGCCCGCGAGCCCGTGCGCCGAAAACTCCTGCTTGGCGGCTTCGAGAATGCGCAGCCGCATCCCCTCGGGGTCGCGCTGCCATTTCAGAGTTCGCTTTGCCTTCGCCAAACCGGTTGCTCGCTGGGTGCTGTCATGACGCGTGTAACACGCGGGCGGGCGTTTGAGAACGATCTCGTGCCCCGGACGCAGCTTCGTAGGGTGGGCAAAGGCGCATTTGCGCCGTGCCCACGTCTTCTCATCAATTGGGCAAAGACGTGGGCACGCTCCGCTTTGCCCACCCTACGGGAGTCTTCGTCGCATCCGCACAACGACGCGGGAAGAGTACGGCCCCTTACTCCGCCGGCTTCGGCGAACGCTCCAGCAGCACCGTCTGGATGCCGCAGGTGCCGTTCCTGACCGTCATGATCCGCGTGCCCGGCTTGCGGCCGTTGCGCACCTCGGTGACGTCGAGGCCGGCGGCGATCAGGCGGGCGCGCGTGGCGTCGATGTCGGCGACCCGCCAGCTCAGGCCCCAGAGACGGTCATGCAGGGAATCCCCACCCGCCACGGGGCGGCGCACCACTTCGACGATGAGGTCGCCGCAGCGGAAGAACATCAGCTGACCCCAATCCTGGTGCGAGCGGTCCAGTGCGAGATCAAGGCCGAGCCGCGCGCCATAGAGTGCAGCGGCGCGGTCGGAATCCTCGGTGGTGACCACGACGTGGTCGAGCCCATCGATCGGCGCGATGTCGGTCGCAGCCGACAGCGGCCGCTCCTCGGCGAGCTCGAGGAAGAACATGCGCACGTCGCGCGTCAATTCGGTTGCGGCACGCGTGCGTTTCCAGTGCAGGACCGCGCCGCTCGCGACGTCGCTGCTTTCGACCTCGGCGACCGGATCAGGCCTCAAGGCCACCCGCTCCAGCCGCCGGTGCATCTTGCTCATGTCTGCGACACGAAAGCACAGGCTGGCGAGCACGCCCTCGCGGTCGTCGAGCAGCGCGCGGATCCGGTCCGCCGCGACGTTAAAGCCGCTCGGCGCCATCAGCTCGATCGTCATGTTCGCAAGCGTGAACAGCACGCGGTCGGCGCCCTCGCCGGAATTCTGCCAGGCCGGCGCGCGCCCGAGCAGCGTCTGATACGCCGCCTTGGCCGCACCGATATCCCTCACTAGGGCGACGACGTGATCGAGGCCGGTGATCATCATTCCCCCCCTTGATCGACCTGGAACCATTCCGAAGGACGGCGTTTGTCCGGGCTTGGCATGGACCGGTGATGGTCGTATTCCGGCCCCATGCCGACCTCAAGCGCTCGGGCGGCAGATTTGCGAATAATTTCAGCGTCCCCAGAGCGGAACCGGTGTTAGAGTAAGCTCGCCGGCCGGGACCACCCAGCGCATCACGGACAACCAATGCAGGCTCTCTTTATCGGTCAGACCTATATCGACGTCGTCTTCATCACCGACCACATGCCGACCGGCGACGAAAAGCACGTGGCAACGGACTACGCGGTCTCCTTCGGCGGCAACGCGGTGACGGCGGCGTTCTGCTGCGCCAAGCTCGGCATCGTGCCCGACCTCATCGCCACGGCGGCCAATGACTGGCTGGGGCGGATGTTCCAGGACATGTGCGCGAAATACGCGATCTCGCTGCACGGGCGGAAGGTGAACCAGTCCTCGCTGTCCTTCATCATGCCCAAGGACGGTAAGCGCGCCATCGTCCGCTGCCGCGATGACGAGCACATCCATCCGTTCCCGATGCTCAATCTCGGTGGCTGTCGCGCCCTGCACATCGACGGCCATCAGCCCGATGCCGCGATCCACTATGCAAAGGTCTGCCGCGAGGCCGGAATCCTGACCTCGCTCGACGGCGGCGGCCTGCGCACCAACACGCATGAGCTGCTCGCATTCATCGACGTCGCCATCGTCGCCGAACGCCTGTGTGAGCAGATGGACCTGACGCCCGAGAAGATGCTCGACTACCTCAAGAGCCGCGGCTGCAAGATCGGCGGCGTCACCATGGGTGAGAAGGGCCTGCTCTGGTACAATGAGACGGGTGCGGTCGAGGTCATGCCGGCGATGCCGATCCCGCGCGAGCGCGTGATCGACACCAACGGCGCCGGCGACGTCTTCCACGGCGCCTATGTCTATTCCTACCTCGCCCATCCCGGCAAAAGCTGGCGCGAACACTTTGATTTTGCCCGCGCCGCCTCGACCTTCAAGATCCAGCGCCTCGGCAACGAGGCCGGGCTGCCGACCCTTGTGGACATCGCCAAAGTCAGGCACGAGTTCGAAGTCAGGGTCTAGGGTTTTGTAAGGGCATATCATGGGGCGCGTCTTTATCGCCGGCAGCATCAACATGGATGTGGTGGCGACCGCCGATCGCCACCCCAAAGTCGGCGAGACCGTCGCCGGCCGGCAGGTGCTGTATTTTCCTGGCGGCAAGGGCGCGAACCAGGCAGTCGCGGC
>NZ_JBVVPO010000078.1:0-38049 GCF_055811795.1 Bradyrhizobium sp. MI1.7 | reverse complement strand
GCAAAACTCTTGGTGCTTCTCCGGGACGAAAAAGACAATAGGATCCCCGGCGCCGCCCGCTTTGCCCTGATCCTATTTGCCGAACAGATTGAGCTGCTGACAACCCGCATAGAGAAGCTCGACAGAGAGATTTTGGTTGCCGTCAGAAAGGACCCCGATGCAAGGCGTCTGATGAGCATTCCGGGTGTCGGTCCTCTCATCGCCGCTACCGTTCGGACATCGGTCTTGGATGCTCGCGATTTTGCGACTGCACGAGATTTTGCGGCTTGGACGGGGCTCACACCGAGGGCACGGTCGAGCGGCGGGAAAGAAAGGCTCGGCGCGATATCAAAGCGTGGAAATCGGCAACTACGGACGCTCTTGATCGTTGGTGCGACCTCTATCATCAAGCTTGCTAAGCGAGGCTTGAAAGTCCCGCTCTGGATTCGGACCATGCTGCAAAGACGGCCGGTCAAGGTCGTATCGGTCGCGCTCGCTAATAAGATTGCGCGCACGATCTGGGCCTTGCTGGTCAGAGGAGGCATCTATCAGGCGCCGGCCGCAATGCTGAAATCCTAATCTCAAGAGCTCTCCGGCGGAAGAAGAAAGCTGCCGAGGAGGCAAGGTGCAAATCTGGATGAACCTCGAATGACGTCATTCCCGGTAGCAATCAGACCGCCTGACTCACTGCGCTTCGAGCGCGAGAAATTGATTGGGCGATTGCCTTCCGCGGATATCATCGTGGCCAGCGGCCAGGCGCCGCATTCACAGGCCGAACATATGACCGCACCGTCATCCCCTGTTCTACCAGAAAAAGATCTTGCAGCCCGGGCCGTTCCACATATGAGTCAGAGCCAAAATTCGGCGCTTATTCACATTTTCCCAACTATCGCGCCCGGCGCTCTTACTCGGCTCAGCCTCGAGAGCTGTCCTTGAGACCTCGAACTTGCCGTGTTGCTTGCAATCAAACCCTTCGGCATCACCGGTTCTTGGAAGCTCTCCGATTTCGTTTCCGCAAATCGGACATGCCACCATTTGGAATCCTCTCCATGCGGGGCCGCTCATGGCACTGCAGAACCAAGCGAGATTTAGCGTGCGAGAAGCGTGCCGCTATAGGCGCATTCCCGCGCACGTTTCTGCATTTGTACTCACCGCGCCTACCCCGATGGTTTTCCAAAGAGCCTAAAAATCAAAGGGGGAAGCTGGTGCTGCCAGACAGGATTGAACTGGGGCGACAATCCTGACTTGCATTGATTTTATTGCGCTTTTCGGTCCAGTGATTTGTTTTTGTGTGGCACTCTTGAGCGGCGCCGTGGCACAAGCATTACCACTTCCGGCGCGGGGTCGTCACGTTGGAATCTCCAGGTGCCTCGCGGCATGGGCACTTCTCCGTTCGGCAACCCCGGGCGAGTTTGAGGCCAGCTGCTAGCCAAAAGCGCACCGCAACCTGAGCCACAGCTTTACCCCCGCGATGCTCTGCCTCGGTATCGAAGCGCGTCGACCAGCAGCGTGAATGCCGGCGATGGCTGCCGACGGCTCGGATAGTATAGGTGATATCCTGAGAATGGCGGGCACCAGTTCCCCCAGCACCCGAATGAGCTCGCCGCTCGACAAGTAGGGCTGAACCTGACCTTCGGTTAGGTAGGCCAAGCCAAGCCCCTGCAGCGCGGCGTGCAGCAGCGCGCCCGAACTGTTGAAGACCAGTTGCCCGTCCACGCGCACATTCACGTCGCGCCCGTTCCTCTCGAACTCCCATGCATAGAGGCGCCCACCGTGGGTGGGTAGGTGAAGGTTGACGCAGTTGTGCTGCGTCAGATCCTGCGGCGTCCGCGGCCTCACTCGAGAAGCAAAGTAGGACGGCGAGCCTACCACAGCCATGCGTAGGTCCGGACCGACCCGGACCGCTATCATGTCCTTCGCGACCAGTTCGCCCGGCCGGATCCCGGCATCGTACTGCGCGGCCACGATGTTCGTGAGGCCCACGTCGATCATCACCTCGACTTTGATGTCTGGATAGAGCGGCGCGATCTTGGCCATTGCGGGCATCAGGATCGCCTGCGCGGCATATTCCGTCGCGGTAATCCGGATAGTCCCGGCGGGCTTTTCGCGCAATTCGCTCAGGGCTCCAAGCTCGGCATCCATTTCGTCGAACTTGGGTCCAATCTTCTGCAGCAGCCGCTCGCCGGCCTGCGTCGGTGTGACGCTCCGCGTGGTCCGGTTCAGGAGCCTGACACCCAGACGTTCCTCCAGACCTTGGACGGTCTGACTCAGGGTCGGCTGGGATATCGCAAGCCGAGCCGCCGCCCGGGTGAAGCTGCGTTCTCGCGCCACGGCCAGGAACGCTAGAAGATCGCTCGCGTCAGCGCGTTCCATTTATAGGCTACTCCAATCAATCCAATTGGATTTTATCATCTAATGCAGCAGGCCCCAAGCGCCTACTTTGGAAGTCGACCGGCGGGTGGACGAGGACAACGCGGAGTAGGAAAGAATGAGGGAAGGTATTGCAGACAGGTTCGTCATCACCCGCGCAAGCAACAGCCGCACGACCGTGATATCGCTCGGCGCCGTCGCGACTGAGCTTCCCGCCGGCATCAGCGATGCCGAAACCGCGGAGAACGTCCGGAACTTCTATTCGCAGGTTGCGGTACCGGCGGACTCGTTCGCCCGCGTCGTCGCCTTCGCGATGAGCCAGCCTGATGACGTGGACATCAACGAGATCCTCTACAGGCCAACCAAGCAGGAAGTCTGAGGGGCGGCGACATGTCAGTTGTAGCCATGCGAGAGGCCACGGAAGGACGTTCCTTTGCCGCGTCCCTGTTGCCGATCATGGGCGCGGTCTTCGTCGCCTTTCTCGTCATCGGCGTTGCGATGCCGGTGCTCCCGCTCTACGTCCACGATGGACTCGGTTTCGGCACTTTCGTGGTCGGCCTCGTCGCCGGTAGTCAGTTCGCTGCATCGTTGATTTCGCGACCCTGGGCGGGCCACTACTCTGACGGTCGTGGCGCGAAGCGCGCGGTCGCCGCAGGTCTGCTGGCGGCATCGACGTCCGGATTGATTTACTTGTGTTCACTGCTGTTGCGAGGCGCGCCGGAAGCATCGGTCGCCGTGTTGCTGCTTGGGCGGGGCGTGCTTGGAGGGGCGGAGAGCTTCATCATTACCGCCGCCGTTAGTTGGGGGCTTGCGATCGTCGACTCCCGCAATACCGGGAAGGTCATTGCCTGGGTCGGGTCCGCGATGTTCGCAGCCTTTGCGATTGGGGCCCCGGTCGGCTCCGCGCTTTACGCCGGCTACGGATTTGCCGCGATCGCGGGTGTCACGGCGCTGGCTCCCCTTGTCACATTGCTGCTGATCGCCCCGCTTCCGGCCGTTGTGCCCGTGCCGCGCTCCCGCTTATCGTTCGCCAAAGTGTTCGGATCGGTGTGGGTCCCCGGTTTCGGATCTGCGTTGGGCAGTGTGGGGTTCGGGGCTATGACCACGTTCGCCGCGCTGCTGTTCGCCGATCGCGGTTGGACGCAAGGCTGGCTCGCATACACGGTCTATGCCGCCGCGTTTATCATTGCGCGCGTACTCTTCAGCCATGCTTCCGACAAGTTTGGCGGCGCCAAGGTCGCTTTATTCTGCGTGCTCATCGAAACTGCCGGCCAAGCGCTGATGTGGCTGGCCGTTCGTCCCGAACTAGCGCTCGTCGGAGCCGCCCTCACGGGATTCGGATTCTCACTGATCTATCCCGGCTTCGGCGTCGAAGCGGTCCTGCGGGTGCCGGCACAAAGTCGCGGTCTCGCGATGGGAGCCTACACTGCCTTCCTCGACCTGGCTCAAGGGATCGCAAGTCCCGCGCTCGGGCTGGTCGCGAGGGGAGCCGGCCTGAATGTCGTGTTTCTCGTCAGCGCCGTCACCGTACTATGCGCCGCGTTCGTCGCGTCGTGGCTGATGGTGAACCCGCCAACAGTCGGAGGACAGCAGCGGTGAAACTTCTCGCGGCAACCATACTTTCGTTCTCGATCGTCGCCAGCGCGGCCAACGGTCAACAGACAATCATCGGAGGAGTAAAAACCATGCCCACGACCGAAGACATTCGGGCCGTCGCGCCCGCCCTTGACAAATATGCGAAGGACGTCGTGCACGGTGACCTCTGGAAGCGGCCGGGACTGCCGCCGCGAGATAGGAGCATCGTCACGGTCGCCGCGCTCATCGCGCGCGATCAGACAGTCGAGCTGCCGTACTATCTCAACCTCGCGCTCGACAACGGCGTGAAGCCGGCCGAACTGTCGGAAATCATCACGCACCTGGCGTTCTACACCGGCTGGGCAAACGCGATGGATGCCGTCGCCGCGGCGAAGGACGTGTTCAAGAGCCGTAACATCGGCGCGGACCAGCTTCCGCCCTCATCCGGTCCCCAGCTTCCCCTCGACGAAGCGGCGGAGGCGCAGCGGGCGACGCGTGTCGGCGAGCAGTTCGGCAAGATCACGCCCAGCCTGGTCCAGTATACGACAGACGTGCTGTTCCGCGATCTCTGGCTGAGGCCGGGGCTCGCGCCGCGCGACCGCAGTCTCACCACGGTCAGCGCCCTCATCGCGACCGGCCAGGTCGCGCAGATCACCTACCATCTGAACCGGGCGATGGATAACGGGTTGACCAAGGAGGAAGCCGGCGAGGCCATCGGCCATCTCGCTTTCTACGCGGGTTGGCCCAGTGCCTTCTCGGCGGCGCCGGTGGTCAAGGACGTCATCGAGAAGCGGCCCCGGTAACGATGTCGCCGTACTCGCGTCGACAGGCCATCGCCTTGGTGGCCGGTTTCGCGACATCGGCGGCGCCGGACGCCCGCGCCAAAGATTCGAACATGCCAAGGAACGCAGTCATGGACATCGATATCAAACGAAACGGCTCCCGCCCCTCGACGAAGGGGAATGCCGACTGGTTCACCGGTTCGGTTCGGGTGGATCCTCTCTTCCAGGCTCCGGACCCGGGACGGGTGAGCGGCGGTCAGGTCACGTTCGAACCCGGCGCCCGGACGGCCTGGCACACTCACCCGCTCTGCCGGCCTCGGATGGGTGCAGCGCGAGGGCGGATCGATCGAGGAGATCCGCGCCGGCGACGTCGTCTGGTTTCCGCCGGGTCTGAAGCATTGGCACGGCGCTTCGCCCACGACGGCCATGACGCATATCGCCATCCAGGAATCCTTCAACGGAAAGAACGTCGATTGGATGGAGAAGGTGGCCGACGACCAGTACCGAAAGTGAGGTGTCCACGATGCACCGCTGAAACGACGATGAACTTCGTAAGATTGCCGACGCCGACGACCTGCACGTCTCCCCGTTCAGGGAGGACGGGAGGACATACGGGACACCGACGTGGATATGGTCCGTCGCGGTTGACGGCGCGCTCTACGTTCGCGGCTACAATGGACAGAACTCCAGGTGGTACGGGGCCGCTGCGCAGCAGAAGGCCGGGCGGATCGTCGCCGCCGGCCTCACCAAGGAAGTGGCGTTCGAACCGGTCGACGGACCGATTCTGGATTCGATCGACGAGGCCTATCGCTCGAAGTATCGCGGCAATCGATATCTCGAACCGATGATCAGTGCGCGTGCCCGGTCCGCAACCATACGGATCGTGCCGCGGCAGGCTGGAGTACGATCATGAAGCAGTTTTTGGTCTACGGCGCGTCGATGCTTGCCGTCGCGCTGGGCGGCGCCGCCGTCGCCCAGGACCTGGGCGGACAATATGTCCAGGTGGCGGAGATCGAGGTCGATCCTGCTCAATTGGACGCTTACAGGGTCGCGGTCCAGGAGCAGATCGGCGCGGCGATCCGAGAGGAGCCGGGCGTCCTGGTGCTTTACGCGGTGTCCGAGAAGGACGACCCGGCCCGCGTCAAGGTCTTCGAGATCTATCGCGACAGGAAGGCATACGAAGCGCACCTCGGATCGGATCATTTCAAGAAATACAAGGCGACGGTGGAGAAGATGGTGAAGTCACTCAAGCTGGTGCAGGCGACGCCCATCGCGCTTGGAGCAAAAACGAAGTGAGGTGGTTTTGATGAATCCGACCTATGATTTCAGCGGCCAGGTCGCGCTGGTGACCGGAGCAAGTTCGGGCATGGGGCTGGCGACCGCTGAGGCGTTCTCCAACTCCGGAGCGGCCGTCGTGCTCGCCGATATCAACGAAGAGGCGCTGCGGGCGACCGCCGAAAAGCTGACGTCCGCGGGACGCAAGGTTCTGACCGTGGTCTGCGATGTCTCGGACGAGGCGCAGGTCGCGCGCATGATTGAGCGGACTGTGACGCATTTCGGCAGGCTCGATATGGCCTTCAACAACGCGGGCATCCAGGTGCCCCCGAGTGATGCTGCTGACGAGACCGCGGAGAACTTCGATCGGGTGAACGGAATAAACCTTCGCCGTGTCTGGGCTTGCATGAAGCACGAATTGCAACAGATGCGGACGCAGGGAAGCGGAGCCACCGTGAATTGCTCGTCGCTTGGAGGTCTCGTCGGATTGCCGTGCCGCGCCGCCTATCACGCCTCCAAGCACGGCGTCATCGGACTGACGAGGAGTGCGGCGATGGAGTACGCGCCACGCGGTATCCGGATCAACGCGATCTGCCCTGGCACGATCAATACGCCGATGGTCTCGGACATGCTGGCGAAGCAGGCCGACGCCTTGAAGGAAATCATGCGCGACCAGCCGATCGGGAGGCTTGGCGAATCCGATGAGATCGCGGCCGCCGTGCTCTGGCTGTGCAGTCCGGGCGCCAGCTTCGTCCTCGGCGTCGCGCTACCGGTGGACGGCGGGTTTACCGCCCATTGAACGCGATTGGCGGGGAGGGGCGAGCAACGAGCTAGGAACCTTGGTTGCCTTGAGCTGGTTGTCGCGCTCTCGACCCGCGGAGATCGATCTCAATGCCCGACTATCCGAAGCCGCCGTTCCCAAGCCAGAGCCAGCCCATGCCCGGCTCGACCGCGAAAATGAACCCACGCCCCGATCATGGAGAGACCAGCTACAAGGGATCGGGCCGCCTGCAGGACGGGCCGTCATCACCGGCGGTGATAGCGGAATAGGAAGGGCTGTCGCCATCGCTTTCGCCCGCGAGGGCGCCGATATCCTGATTGCCTATCTCGATGAGCACGACGACGCCAAGGAAGTAGCGGCTCTCGTCGAAGCCGAAGGTCGTAAGGCGGTCCTGGTGAAAGGTGATCTGAGATCCGCGGACCATTGCAGGAAGGTCGTCGATCTGGCGGTCCGCGACCTCGGCGGTGTCGACATTCTCGTCAACAACGCCGCCCATCAGGCGACCTTCAAGGATATCTCCGACATCAGCGACGAGGAATGGCGGATGACATTCGACGTGAATATCCACGCCATGTTCTTCCTCGCGAAGGCCGCCGTGCCGCGCATGCAGCCGGGCGGTGCCATCATTAATACGGCTTCCGTGAACTCGGACATGCCGAATCCCACTCTGCTGGCCTACGCGACCACCAAAGGTGCGATCCAGAATTTCACCGGCGGGCTGGCCCAGATGCTGGCGGAGAAGGGCATTCGCGTGAACGCCGTGGCGCCCGAGCCGATCTGGACGCCGCTGATCCCGTCGACCATGCCCGAGGATACCGTGAAGAATTTTGGCAAGCAGGTACCGATGAAACGCGCCGGGCAACCGGCGGAGCTGGCGACGGCGTACGTGATGCTGGCCGATCCGCTGTCGAGCTACACCTCGGGAACCACGGTCGCCGTGACCGGAGGGAAGCCTTTCATCTGATGCCGGGCCTCCAGCATCCCGTCACGCCTGATGGGCGCTATTTCGTGGTCCGCGGTAGACTCTGGCGGATGAGCGATCCCGACCTGGCTGCCCACGACAAGACGCGGCTTGTGAAGCGGCTGATGGATGCACGGCGAGCCGTGAAGGCAGCAAAAGCCGTCGGCGATCAGGATGCCGAAACCGCTGCGCACCGCCTGGTCGACGAGGCGAAGCGTGGGCTGGGAGAGCGGGGACCGGTGTGTGGAAGGACGGCGCGCCCGACTTTAACAGGCACGCGGCCAAGAACACGCCCTACGCCGATTGGTACGCCCGGATCAGGCGGCGGCCTTCAGGGAATCGAGACGCTTGCGGAGAAACGCCAGCACCATGATCTCGTCGGGCGTGAGCTTGGGGTACTGGCGCTTGAATTTCTGCGCGATCTTGGCTTCGATCATCTTGACCAGATCGCCGGACATGTAGGCGTTCAGGACCTCCGGGTGCACATAGCACTTGCGGCAGATGGCCGGAGTGTTGCCGAGTTGCTTGGAGACGCTCTCGATCGCGGCGACGACGTTGCGTTTGGCCTCGGCCTGGCTGTCGTACTTCTTGAACTCGGTCAGCGCCAATGCCGCAAGCACGGTCCCCGCCCACGTCCGGAAATCCTTGGCGCTGAAGTCCTCGCTTGTGATGTCCTTGATGTACGCATTGACGTCGCCGGAAATCCACGGTGCGGGGCTCTCCGTCCTCGTCGAGGTACTTGAAGTGTTCGTGCCCCGGGATCTCCGCACGGCGCTTCACGATCGAGGCTATCCGCTTGTCCTCGACGCGCAGCTTCCACTGCTTACCCGACTTGCCCGTGAACTCGAACCGAAGGACGCGGCGGCCGATTGCGACGTGCTTTCGGCGCATCGTGGTGAGGCCGTAGGACTTATTCATCTCGGCATACTCGGCGTTGCCGACCCGGATCAGCGTCTTCTCCAAGAGGCTAACGATCGTGGCCAGCACCTTCTCTCGTGGTAACCCGTCCCGCTTCGTGTCGGCGGCGACCCGGTCGCGCAACGCGGGCAGCGCGGCCGCGAACCGGATCACGTGCTCATATTTGTCCTGGTCGCGCAGCTCCCGCCATTTCGAGTGATAGCGGTACTGCTTCCGCCCGCGGGCATCGAGCCCGGTCGCCTGGATGTGGCCGTTAGGCGAGGGGCAGATCCAGACGGACTCGTAGGCGGGCGGGACGCCGATCGACTTGATGCGCCGGATGACGGCGGCGTCTGTGATGGGCTTGCCGTCCTTGTCGTAGTAGCTGAAGGTAGTGCCGGTCCGCTTGCGCGTGTACCCGGGCGAAGAGTCGCTGACGTACCGGAGCCCTTCTTCCGCGATGTTGGCCGCCACTTCGGCGGTGCGGTCTAGGACCTCTTCTTCCTTACTAGTCTGTCGGAGCATCCGCCTGTCCCTCGTGCGAAGCGGAGGCTTCGCTAACTCCATAAGGCGGGAGAGGCCCAGTTCGTTCCGGGTCGGCGCGCACCTCCGCTCAGACCTCCTCGCGGAGCCCTTTAAAGAAGGGATGTCTCACCATTCCTTCGGCCGACTTTGCCCGAGATGCCCTTGTATGCGATCCGCTTGGCGTAGGGGTGCGTCTTTCGGATCAGTGGCTTTAGCTGCCTTTGCAGATCAGCAGTGGAGACGTTGTCGAGGCCATAGTCGACTTCGCAAGCGAGTGAAGAAAGACTTGCGCAGCGCCGCTGGCGATCGCGGGGCCAGCTCAATCCCGGTGCTTGGTGATTCGCTCGTTTATTGTTGGCAAAGGGAGCGGGCCGGTTTTGACCCGCAGGCGGGCTTCGTATTGGATCGCCAAATCGAGGAGCCGCTTCTTGGTGAAGGGGTCAGCTTTATTTGCCAACTCACGTACCAAACCCGCCTGCGAACAACCGGACGCAGAGTGCGAACCAATTGGCTTCGGGCACCAATCAGGCGCAGCCTACGACGGTCGCAATTCGACCACGGCTCAGCGGCCGAACAGCCAGCAGAACACGGCCGATCGCTCGTCGAACACGAACGTGAATGCGTCTGTAAATATCAACGATCGGCAGCGGTGTCGATTTCGCACCTGAACGTGCAGCCGCGGTGGCCCAAGCATCGGTTTCAGCTTCGGCACCCCCGAGCTGGTGAAGCCGCTCTCTGAATGGCGCCCTTTCGACGTCAATTACGTTTCCGCGGTGACGAGATGTCTGCTGTTGCGAGCTCCTGGGACGGAAGGAGCAATTGCTGGCGGGTTCCAAGGCGATCCCGGCTCGAACGAGAGCGCCGAAATCCAGGCGCTCCTCGCCAAGATCGAGACTGCGCTGAAGCTCGGCACCCAGGACCCCGCCGCCGCAGCGAGGACGGCTAGCCCTGGGGAGCAAAGGATTGAGGGGTTAGAGCTTCACCGACGTCTTCACCTCGCGGCGATTCCAGACTTGGCGGATGAAGGCCCCAGCTCGGGGGGGCTATGAGCTGGGGCCAGTTCGGAGATCACCCCTCGGGGCGGGGGCGTCGCGAAAACTTGGCACTCAGGCTATCGTTCCTCTGCGCCGCCGAGAAGTTTCGGATCGCGTCTGCCGGAAAGGCGCGCAGGTCCCGTCCACTCTGCCACAGCTTTCTTCGCCGCCCGCCGGCTCCACGCTCCCGGGACGCAAGCACAGGGGGCAGTCTGTGAAAGCCAAAATTGGCTGCTAAGATGCAATGCTCTCTCAGTAGATCGGTGCTACGTTGCGCCCTGCTGGGGACAACAATGGCACTCTACCGAATACTTCAAAACTCGCCTCTTGGGCCTGAAGAGATCACGCGACTTTCGACAGCCTACGAACAGGCCCTCCGCACGATTGGCGTACAGGATCGCAACGATCCCCTCACCGAACTGATTGCCAAGAAGATCATCGAGATCGGTCAGACCGGCCTCAAGGACCCTGCTGAGATCTGCGGTCGGGCCGTCGAGGAATTAGGCCTGCCGAAAGGATGATTCCGTGGGAAGGGCGTGGTGCACCCAGCGACGGATCCAGCCCGGGGTCCGGGCTACGGCGCCCCCTTTTCCTCGCCGAGCTCCTTGATCATCCGGACGATCTCTTCCGGGTGGAAGGGCTTCTGCACGATGCGGCTGCCGGGAACGGGGCGTGGTGTGGCGGGCGAAAAGCCCGTCGCGTAGATGACCGGCAGTTCCGGATCCTGCTCTCGGTAGCGTTCCGCGATCTGCCACCCATCGACCTGCCCGGGCAGCCTGACGTCGGTGACCAGCACGTCCGCGACGTGGCGCTTGCACCAGGCCAGTGCCTCCTCCCCGGTGCTCGCGTGTATCACGTGATAGCCTGCTTCGCGCAGCGCTTCCACGACGAATCCGCGGATCAGAGGGTCGTCCTCGACGAGAAGTACGCTCACTGGTGGCTCATATCCAATAGCATTTGTTAAGCATGTCGAACGGCCAAAGTGCGCAGCCGTTCCTTTTGCGGCGTTGGCGAAGGTTGCGACGCGGAGGGCTGCGGTGCAGGGGCGGTCGCGGGCTCTGCTGGGGGGGCGGCAAACGGCTGATCGCCTCCGCCATGCGGGACATATGTACCGATGTTGCTCAGCAGCCGTTTGGCCTGGAGGTCACGTGCCTTCGAATACTCACGTCGCCGGTGGCTGCGGCCCATCGATCCCATGCCTCGAACGCCTCGGCGTAGTGCTTTCGCATCTGCTTCTCGGCGAAAAGGCATAGACGGCGAAGGATCAGGCTTCTTGGAACGTAATTGCCCTTGCCGCTTTTCTTGGTGTGAAGGGCGTGCAGCCGTCTCGTTGCCTATGTCTCGGTGGGGTCTGCGAAGGAGGAGCTTTGATGAAAGCGACAGCTCTGGCGATCGCCTTTTTAATCGCTGTATCGGCCGCTTCGGTTTCGGCGCAGCCCATAAGGTGGACGACCTACCGCATTTCACAGACGGGTACGTCGGTCGACTTCGCTTCTTCGATCTTCACCGAAGAAGCGGGCCGGCCGGACGGTTATGGGCAACGCTTTCGAACCGCCGACGGCCGTGCCGACCTCACGATACAGGCTGCTCCCAACGTTGGGAGCGATTCCCCCGCTGTTTTCCTCGCGAAAAAAGGTCCGCCTTCGCGCATTCAGTACAAGAGAGTGACGCCGCGGTTTTTTGCGGTTTCCAGCTACAAGGGCGACAAGGTCTGGTATGACCGCTGCAACTTCTCCGGCGGGCTGGTCCATTGCGTGTTGATCAATTATCCGGCCAGCGAAGAGCGAGCCTGGGATGGTATCGTTACGCGCATCAGCCTCTCGCTGAATGGCGGGTGATCCATCCGTCTTCGCGTCGGGCGACGCTTCCTGGAATCTTGGGCTTGGTGTCACAGCGCAATCAGGCCCCGGAGGCGTTGGAACGTCTAACGGCCATGACGCCACCCCGGCATCCCTCCCTCTGAGCTGACCCGCGCTTCTGTTCTCCCATCAGACCAACTAAGGCGGCTTCTTAGCGGCTTAGGACTTCCGGCGGCAAGCTGCGGACGCATGCCTTAGGAACAGAACCGGGGTCCCAGAGTTCGAGCAGTCTAACCCTTTCACGGAGTTACCAAATGACCCGCGGAATGCCGTCCATGACTGCGCTTTTGGGACTGCTCGCCATTGCCGGATATCAGAATCGAGACAAGCTGGCGGAGTTGCTAAAGGGCCCGGGAGCGGGCTCGTTAGAACCGCCCGGATCTCAACAGCCGCTTGGTGGGCTGCTCAGCAATCTTACGGGCATGCTCAGCGGGGCAGGAGTCGGCGGACTGCTTCAAGGAGGGATCGGCGAGCTGCTGGAGAAATTCAATCAAAATGGCCGCGGTGACGTAGCTCAGTCGTGGATCAGCACAGGGCCCAATAAGGACATTTCGCCTCCGCAACTGAGGGAAGCAATAGGCTCAGACGTGTTGGAAAAGCTTGAACTGGAGACCGGGCTTTCTCAAGACGAGATTCTCGCAAGGTTATCCCGGGAGCTCCCCTCAGCAGTCGACAAGTATACGCCGGAGGGACGCCTACCCAATTGAATTGCCGCCGCGTCGCTCTATTGAAAGGAATAAACAATGAGTATTCTTTGGACCATCATTATTGGTTTCATCGCCGGCGTGATAGCCAAGTTCATCATGCCGGGGGACAATGAACCGGCCGGGTTCATTCTGACGACCATCCTCGGGATCGTCGGGGCCTTCGTAGCGACTTACCTCGGGCAAGCGCTTGGCTGGTATCGTCCTGGCGAAGGTGCGGGGTTGATTGGCGCCGTGGTCGGCGCTGTCATCGTGCTGTTTGCCTATGGCTTCGTGGTCGGCAGACAACGGAGACCAATCTGAGGAACGACCTCCCAAGCGAGTTCCGTTCACTCCGCTACCTCGCTGCAGATCCACGTGATCCGCGACCACCCCAACCTTAGCCCGGTTGGGGGGACCTTACTTTGGCGGTGGCTGCCTCAGCGGCATCCATGCCGGCCTGCTTCACCCTATCCAAGGCTTCGGCACCTTTGTCGCCGACTTCTGCGACCACGGTATCTGAGCCTTCGCGCAAGGCCTGCGATACCGCGCCGGCGCGACGATTCAGGTCGGCTTTAACATCGTCGGCAGCTTTGCCGATATATTCGTTCTCAATTTCGGAAGCGCGAAACGCGCCTGCGACTGCTGCACCGATCGCCAAGCCCACGATCCCAAGCACTAAGGGTTGTCTTTCAAGCAACTCAGTCATTGACGATTGCGAACTGGTGAGCGCTTCTTTACCTGGAAGCGCATTGCCGAGCTTGCCAAAGTTCTCCTGGAAGAAAGTGACTCCCTCGTCGAACCGATCCTGAACGTTGTCGACAGCTTCTGAGACTGCATCGGAAGCGGCAGCGGTCGCGCCTCGCAAAGTTTCGCCGACGCCCAGCGATCCCTCGTCGTCCATTTCAGGTGCCGTTGGGGGCGCCACAGTCTGCTTAACAGCCGATCCCGCCGACCTGAGATTACTCGTCCCAGCATCGGCCACGGGCGAAACCACATCCACAGCCGAGCGGGTCGCGGTCTTCAGCTTCTGGCCGCCAGCCAACAGCCAAAGCGCTCCGCCCCCGATAAGCGCAGCGGCAAGAGGGTTTTCCCGGGCTGCTGTCACCAAATTGTCAATAAAACCGCTCTTTGTGTCGCTCATCGCACCATTCCTTTCATGGTGTCCTTATCCTTTTCAAGCTGGCCGATCGTTTCTCGAGGTGCCAGATTGCGCACATCAAGCCGGTTGATGCCGACTGCAAAGAACAAGGCCGCGATTACCGCCGCTATGAACGCCGATGTCAGATACGATACCGGTTGCGACCATCCTGCGGCGATCAACGCCGCGGACAGGGCAAACAGTGCCATGACGATCGCCGGAACCACCAGAACGGCACCACCTGCAATCAAACCTAGCGCTCCACCGCGTTTCTGAAGCTTGTCGCCAACTTCCGCCTTGGCCAGGTCCATTTCGTTTTGGAAGAGCTTGGCGAACTGCGACATGGTATCGCCCAGCAGCGTCGAGATGACCCGAAACTCGCCCTGGCTGGTTTTGATATCGTGCTCGATGCTCATGGTACGGCGCTGCCCTGTGAGGATGATGTCTGTTGCGAACTCGGACCGGGCGGCGCGGAACTCGCCGAGAACGGCGGGGCACCGGACTTCTGAACGGCTTCCGACGACGATTTATTCACTGTGCCGCTCCGCTTCGATGATGAGGATTGCTCGCCGGACGCTTTTAAAAAGCGGAGCGCTGCGAAGCCTGCCAGCACGGATATTCCGAGAAAGGCGGCGGGCTGACGCTTGGCGAAATCAGTTGCACCTTCGACGAGATCCCGGAAGCTGCCATCGCGGATCTTCTGGGCGGCTTCTTCGACGTAGTCGGCAGCAGAACCGATGCCGCGTGCAGCGAACGGTACGTCGCTCTCAAATGCTCGGCCGGCTTCACGCATGTTGCCTGCGAGGCGCTCAACGAAAGCGGCGCCCGACCGCTGCTGCTCGCGGGCCTGGCTCTGAATCTGCTCCACCGTCCCTTCCGTCACCCCTTTGGCTGCATCAGCCGCTTCACTGAACTTGTCCCGCGCGAGATCGGCCGTTGCCTGAAGGGCATCGCCAGCGCGCTGCTTCATCTCTGCCCCGGCTTCACCGATCTGTTCCTTCAGATCCTTCGAGGGTCCCTTGTCTCGGCTCGGCGCAAACTGCGTGATGTTGTTCGGGTCCACATCGTTCATGATTGTTTCCTTCAGGTGTTGGTGTTTTGGGAAGGGCTAAAGGCGGCTTTGACGACATCGTCCGCAGCCTCTTTCAGAGCGCCCGCCACATCCTGCGTCATACGACTGGCGTAGGTGCCGAGATCGGCCTCAGCGATCTTTTGTGCCGCCGCGTCGGCTGCCGACGTGGTCGCCTCTTTCGCCGCCTCGAATCCGGAGTGGGCCGCCTCGGCCGCAGCCTGTTTCACGCCATCGCTCGCCCGACCGATCACCTTGCCTTCAGTCTTGGTCTCGGGAAGAGCCGCCGCGATGATGGCGCCGATCGCGATGCCCAGGCCTCCGATGAGGGCAGCATTGTCGCCGATGGTCTGACGGGCCTGGTCAGGCGCGTTCGCCGCCACATCCTTGGCTGCGTCGATGCCACTCTTGAGTTTTTCACCTGCAAAACTGGCAGCCTTTGTTGCACCTGTCCGGAGCTCATCCGCAAGGCCGGCGGCCCGATCTTGTGCGTCTCCAGCCATGCCAGCGGCTCGGCTTGGAGCGGAGGATAGCTTTTCCGTCGCGTCGCCCTGCATGGCCCGGGCACCCTCCGTCAACTCCTCGAGCATTTCCCCCGCTCTATCCATTACCGGACCGGACGCCTCCGCCGCGCGATCCCGCACTGTCTTAGAGGTCAGGGCAAGCCCGGCGCCGATCATCAAAAGTGGCAACGGGACACCTCGCGCCAATCGCAGCAGCGGAATTCCTACTGCGGCGCCCGCGGCCACTGCGCGCATGGGATTGTCCATGATCAGCTGTTTGAGCCCTTCAATCCAGCTCTGGGTCTTGTCGCTGACGTATTCGGAGACTTCGGATTTGATGTGCTGCGGCGAGACCTTGTGGCGGATGTCCTCGGCGGTGTCCGATATCTGGTCCCTTAATCGCCCTATGGTAGCCGCCAGCTCTGCGCGGCTGCGCTCGGACTCACGCCTCAACTCCTCCACTGATCGCGCCATCGCTTCACCCTCTTGCTTTATTTCTTGTGCTTTAATTCTTGAATCTAAGGACGAACACACGCTTTGTTCAATCGTTCCTAACTGAACAAGGATGACGTGCCGCCGGCCAAACTCTCTGCTGCGCGCAAGGCTTTGGTACGTGAAGAAAAGAGCCTTAGAGCAGCGGTGGTGTACCGAGAGGAGAGCTCGGAAAATGTCGCGTCGGACCGTAGGAACTTCGCAGGACTCGCGCTTGCGCGGGCGGCACAAGCGATCAGATACGATCCGCGGAACTGCCTGCCTCGTTGGCTATGGTTGCTCAAATCGAGACATTCTGCCGCGGCTTGCGGAATGCATTCGAACAAAAGCCAGGGGCCTTGTGGTTGTTACCGGGCATATTCCCCGTACCGCGAGCGGCGCGGGCGCTGGACTTGATTTCGAGTTCAAGGAACGACGTCCTCGCCGGAAGGTCGCGATGGAGACTGGGCCTTTCGCCGGAGAGCCGTGTTCAAATGTCGATTGTTCGCGAAATGCTTTCCCAAGAATAGTTGGCCAGTGTTGTCTGGGCCGGCACAGAGCGCTCAAGGGGGCAACGCGAGTGGGGATCGCCTCGAAGGTCCGCTAAGGCCAGCGATCGTGCTCTTCTGGGTGCGCATGCTCGTTGAGTCTGCGAGTTGTCGGCGAGCTTCTCTGTCTCGGCAGTTGCGGCCGGCGCTTTGATCCTCGACCTCCAGGGGGAAGTTGTCTGCTGTAAGTGAGGTATCCTTGCCCGTGCGGCACCTCGACGCGTTTGGTCCCTGCTCCAGCTTAGGAACGAAGGTTACAGCGGTCGGTTGCAAGCAAAATTAAATAGGAGAAAAATGACCATGAAGATCGGCAAGATGGCGCTCGCAGCTCCACTTTTGTTCGGATCAATCGCTGCCGCCTCCGCGCAGGGTGGCGCTGGTGGCGGGGCCGGTGGTGCTGGCGGAGCAGGGGCCGGCGCGGGCGCTGGCTCGGGCGGAGCCGGCGGCGCAGGTGCGGGATCACGGGACGGCGGAGGCGCGGGTGCGGGATCTGGAGGCGGCGGCAATTCTCCAGCCGCGACCAGCGGTCAAGGGGCATCGAGCAGCCCGGGTTCGGCTAACCCCGGGGCGACTATGAATGACCCGAAGATGAAAGGGAAATAGAAGCGAAAAGAAATGGCCCGCTGACATGATCGAGCGGGCCGCTTTCATGAAGCAGTCGCGGAGCGATTGAGGCTGCGTTAGACCGGCCGGGAGGAGACCGGTGCCAAGAACGTTGGTGTCCAAGTCCGATCTAGAACTGTTCGCTCTTCAGGAGATCCGGCACGTTCCCGGCGGGGAGTTCGTTATCTCCGTCGAGATTGAACACGGCGATGCGGAACCCGATGGCCTGAATTGGCGACTGCTCGTGATTGCTAAAGACGGTGCGGACCTCGATCGCCTCCAAAACGCCGCTACAACCACGAGCCATCGGCTGAAGCGTCGATACCAACTTGTCAACCAGGGCGGCAGCTCGGCGGGTGGCTGAAGTTAGAGACTGGCACCCAACACCAACAAAACGGCACCGATTGCCGCAAGGAGAATGCCCGGCCAGTTCGCTCTAACCCCCAGGAATCCCACGCCGCGCCGCGTCGGCTCCAGTGTATCGGCGGCGGGCCGACTAAGCGATCCCCGCCAAATTGTAGCGCGTGCCATGTACAAAATTCCGCCGAGAACAAGCAGGGCGCCAAATCCTATCAGGATCATTCTCGCCTCCTCGATTCATGGTTACCAGGTCAAGCGCCCGGAGGTGCGAGCCGCACCTCACTCGGGCTTGGTCGGCATACGGCCCTTGCCTTCACGCAGCGGCCCGGATAGGTCCTGCGGCCGGCTCGGACTCCCGCGCGGGGATCCCCGCCGCCGCAAGTGTCTCACGAGACTTCGATCGCGCTCTTGGTCACGCCTCGCCGACCCGACCCCGGCAGCGGCCGCTCCGCGGCCCTAGGGACCGGCCACCTCGGGGCGTATGGGCTGACCAGCGCCAACAGGCAGCGCCTTTGCGTCTGTTCTTTGCAGAAGTGCTCATCCATCGCGCCACTCACACCGAACGTCAGTTTGGCGGCTTTAGCTTACCGGCGAGCCAGCCGACCGCGTCCGTTTGCATCGGATCGACGGCGAAGCGGACCACTTCGGTACGCTCGCAAGTCGAGCACTCGAAGGTGCGCTCATCGAATCCGCGGGGGCCGGGAAAGATGCGCGCCAACCCCATCCGGTGCTTGCACACAGGACCCATCGGACGCTCGATGGTCGAGAGAGCCATCCCTGAGATCTCCACGGCCGATGATACGCCGTCCGCAGCCGGAGTCTTCAATATTCGTGAACGAAAAACCTTCCGAGGAGCGCCAAAGGGAAAGAGCCTGAGCCCGGTCGGCCCAGATTGACGGTCGTGCTCATGGCATCACCTCTGCAACCGGCGGCGGTCGACCAGGCCTTGGCTCATTGAAGGCGATCGGAAAGGTCGAAACGGAAAGGCTTTGCAGAGCAGCCTCCTCCTCGGAAAGCCGCCGTTCGATAAACTGGCGTTCCAAAGGCAAAAGCTTCGTACGCAAGAGCCGGCGATAGCGGCTGATGTTGTTGTGATGGGCACGAAGGCGTGCCAGGTTGTCGCCATCATCATCTGGGCCTCTGAAACTACGCCGCCGCAGCTGCACGTTCGGTCGAACGGAGACGGTAGGGCTTTCCGCCGGGTGGCGTCCGGGGGGCCACCGTCCAGGGCGCGCAATGCGTCCAAGATTTCGTCGATCGATACGGGCTTCTTGAGCCCGGCAGGTGCGCGCATCGACGGGCAAGAGGCGATCGCGGACGCGTCGGACGCCCAAGATGCCAGGATTGCGCGTTTCTCGCTCAACGTCAGCGCCGGATGATCCAGCACGTCTCTCGGTGCTTCAAACACCGTGCCGGGATGAAGAAGAGCGTCGAAATCGAAAACGTTGTCGTCAGCGGTCGTCGGCCGCATGGTCCTCTCCTATTCATTCGACGAATGGATGGGAGCCGCACGATTTGTCGCGCGGCTCCAATGGCGTCTGCGCTAGGCGGCGGCCTTAGCTTCCAGCTTCGGCACGTTGCCGGCCGAGGCAGCACCGATGGCAATTCGGCGCGGCTTCATGGCTTCCGGGATCTCGCGGACGAGTTCGATGGTCAGCAAGCCGTTGTCGAACGCGGCGCCTTTCACCTGGACATATTCGGCGAGGCTGAATTGGCGCTTGAAGCTGCGGTGCGAGATACCGCGATAGAGGAAATCACGCTCGGTCTTGTCGGATTTGCTGCCTTCGACCGTCACCACGTTCTGCTCGGCGGTGATGACGATGTCCTCGGGCGAGAAACCCCCCACCGCCAGCGAGATCTGATAGCGATCATCCGCCAGCCGTTCGATGTTGTAGGGCGGATAGTTGTCCTCGCTGGCCCGCTGAGCGGTTTCTGCGAGGTCGAAAAGGCGATCGAAACCAATGGTCGAGCGCCAGAGGGGGGCAAAATCGTGGGTGCGCATAGCCAAATCCTCCTAAGAGCAAGATGTCTACGAGCGGCACCGGACACAACCGGTGCCCGTCTCTTGGCCCGGGCCCATCAGGCGCCCGGACACATCGTCAGATGGCGACAAAAAAATTAGCAGAGTCGGTTTTGGTTTCAAGAGGCGTTGAAAAAAAATCGTCGCCGATCGCCGCCGTTACAGATCCTCGCGCAGCCCCTTGAAGAACGGATGCCGCACCTTGCCTTCAGCCGACTTGGCCCGGTACTCGATCTCCGCCAGCAGCTTCGGTTCGACCCAGATGCCTTTGTGCGCTATCCGCTTCGCGTAGGGCTGTGTCTTCCGGACCAGCGGCTCGAGGCGCCGCCGCAGCTCGGCCGCCGACTTCTTGTCGAAGCCATGGTCGACCTTGCCAGCGTAAACCAGGTCAGAACCCTTTCGCCGAGCAAGGTATATGCCGTCCCATTTGCCGTCGTCGAGCGCGAAGCCGGCGATGGTGAGTGTCTCGCGCTGGGCGCAGGTTTTCTTGACCCAATTATTGGTGCGGCCGACCGGGTAGACGCTGTCGCGCACCTTGGAGACGACGCCTTCGAGCCCGATCTTGCAGGCATGGGCAAACATCTCGTTCCCGTCGATCTCGAAACTCGCGCTGAACTGAACGTCGGTGCCGGCAATGATCTTCTTCAGCTCCGCCTTGCGCTGAAACAGCGGTAACTTCCGGATGTCCCTGCCGTTGAGGTAGAGCAAATCGAAAGCGACCAGAACGATCTTCGTTGACTTGCCTTTGAGCTCATTCTGCAAGACCGAGAAGTCCGTCGAGCCGTCGGTGGCAGGTACGACAATCTCTCCGTCGATGATGGCCGAGCTCGCCTTGATGTGCCAGGCGTCATCGGCAACCTTCTTGAAACGCTTGGTCCAGTCGTGGCCGCGCCGTGTGAAGACCTTGACGGCTTCGTTGGCGAGGTGGACTTGCACGCGATAGCCGTCGAACTTGATTTCGTGAATCCAACGCTCGCCGGATGGCACGCGGTCGGTCGCGGAGGCGAGAGCCGGCGCGATGAAGCCGGGCAGGGGCGCCTTGACGCCGAGTGCATCCGGCTTTTTCCGCTGGAAGGCCATGGTTACACGAGGCGCAGGCTGAACTGCGCATCTTGAGGCGCGTAGCGATCGACGAACTCCTGAAGATGCGAGGGGACGTCGTTCAGTTGGAGGTTACAGCGATGTTGAATTTCGCGAGCGACATCCTCTGACACATCTTCGGACCAGCGCTCCGAAGTGTTGAAGGCGAAGACGTTGATAGGTCGTTTGCACTGGCCCGCCATCAGTCTTTAATGACCGTCTCCAGGTCGGCCGCTTCCATGTCCGTCTCGCGCCAAGCGCTGCCGGCGCGGCCAAAATCGTCCGCGACCAGATAAACGGTCGGCTCATAGGCCGGAATAATGGAAGGGATCCACCGGGACTGACCCATAGATACGCAACTCCACAAAGCCGGGATTCAATTTGCCGGGGCCCGATTCGTTCCAGAAACTGTGAGCAGCAGCACCAGAGAGGCAAAGCAATATCGGGAGGACGAAATGGCGGTCAACAAGCCCACCGGCGACAACGCTCGCAAAGGTGCGGTCAAGAAGCGTTCGCAGACGAAGACGACATTGGGTGGAGCTTCCGCCTTCACTAAGCGCGACAAGGCGTCCGGCGAATTCATGGGCGTCAAGAAGCCCGCGAAGGGCAAGAAGGCCGCAAAGAAATTCAAGGGCGTGCGGCTTGAGAAGAAAGCTACCAAAAAGAAAAAGGCAAAGAAGAGCTAGGCGGCTCTTCACGTGCGCCCTGATCTGGACGTTCGCTCAATCCTGATCTCAACATAGCCCGTCAGAGTAACGCGAGCGGACAACGAGTTGCCGGGAGGAATTACCCGAACCCACCCTTCTTCAGGATTTGCCGCAGTGTATTCGATCTGCTCCGCATCGTTCAGGAATACGCGGACTTGGAATCCGTCGAGCAAAAGATTGCAATAATTGCGAAAACCTTCTTCGTCGCAACTTCTTGCAACCGGTCCATGAAACTGCGGCTTTCCAACCAAGAGTCATCCCGTATTCATAGCAACGCGCGCCACGACAGAATGCTGCACCAGGTGGAGCCGTTCCTAACTTTTCCAGCCGGGGCCGGCCGGCATCATCTTGGCGGCGGTCGGCAGGCAAAAGTCGAACGCAGAGAGCATAGGGCTGAGATAGGGGCGGGAGCGGATTTTTGAAGTCGTCATCGCCAGTCCCATTGTAGGACAAATTAAGCGCATCATTGGCGTGCCACCAGAGGCGCCAGTATGGTCGTGAACGCAGTATTCGTCATTGGCGAACGACGTGTTCGCCAATCGGACATAGGCATTTGTCGGGATGCGTCCATACACCCGAGCCGGGCGCCGGTTGATTCGACCATCGCCGCGACGCCACGCGCCGTGCGCAGGTGGGTCAGCGGCGAGCTGGCCGTGCCGCGCCACATCGCGCTGCTTGTCAACCTGATGCTCGACACCGGCACCAAGCCCGAGGAGTTGCAGCCATGAGCGACCAGACTTACCACGTCATCATGGCAGTGCTCTTTGTCCTCGTGAGCGGCGGCTATTTCTCGGAAGCAATGCGCCAGCTCGACCTCGATGCCTACGGCGCGAACGACTTTCGCTATGCGCAGGTTCTCGCTGAAAAGCTCATAGGCTGGGCCCTCATCACGTCGTTATTCGCGTGGCTGTGGCTCTGAACCAGACGCCCGCTGAAAATGCCAAAGGCCCGAGGGCGACCTCGGGCCTTTTTTCCGGGGGGCGGGAGGACCACCAAATGTTCAATTGTGTACCAAAGTGAACGCACCAACCTGCGCCGACGGGTCTACAGTTCGTGGTTTGAAGGGGAGGCGTCACATGAGCATCCGATCACTGTACTGCTTCGCGTTCTTCAGTATTGTGGCCGCGTGTCCTCTCGGTGTTGTTGTTGCCCAAAACCTCCCTCCGGAACTTGAGGCCTGCCGCACAACTGGACTCATCGCGCTGAAAGAACGCAGTCCCGCGATAAAAGATATCTCGTTTGACGTTGATGGAGTGACGATTGCAAAGGCCAATGCAAAAGTCGAGGACACGATCATTCGCACCATCGTGATCGGGGATGCCTATCTTGAAAAAGGTAAGAGCGACACCCGTCGGACTTTTCTTTGCCTGATCGGCGAAAAAGGCAAAGTGCTCCTCACATTCTTTACGGACAAATGATGCAGCGTCCAGAACCATCCGGATGCTCAATGCTCAGGATTCGCCGCTCGGACGATACAACTTCGCGGCGCGGATGACGTCGCCGCCTGATCGGGGTCGTTCGGCCCCGGCGTCGTCCTACGGAAGGACAGATGACGGCGGCAAGGCCGCAGACGTTTGTGTAAAAGTCCCAGCCCGCGGACAGGGGTGTTCACGAGCTGGGGTACATGCAGGGGTGCCCTGTTAGGGCAGGGCATCAGGTAAACTTGGCAGCACGGGGGCCGTTCCTCAGGGCCGGGCGTGTGCCGGTACTCTTGAGCCGGGATAATTTCAGCTTATCTTTCGGCCGATGTTTCAGCTTTCATTGCCGACTAAACGGGACCGGGTTCCGACCGGCCCCGACTGGCTCCATGAGGTCAAATACGACGGCTATCGCTTGCAGGTCATCCGCAAGGGCGACCGGGTGCGTCTGATCACGAAGGGTGGGGCGGACTATACGAAGCGGTTCCCGTGGATTGTCGAGGTCGCGCGCAAGCTCAGGCAGTGATCGATGGCGAGGCGGTGCTCCTGGGCGTCGACGGCGTCTCCGACTTCCGTGGCCTGCATTCCGGCAAGTACAACGCGGAGGTGCAGCTCTACGCCTTCGACATACTGGCGGGCCAGGGCGACGACCTGCGCAGGTTGCCGCTGTCCCATGCGCAAGGCCAATCTGGCCCGGCTGCTGCGGGGCCGCTCCGAGGGCATCTTCATGCAGCATTCTTGAGTCGCTTCTGGCCTAAACCCCGTGGGTCGGAAGCTTGATGACAGCGCGGCTCCAGCTAGCCAATGGCTGGAGCCGTTGCTTAAACTGTGCCGCTTCCACTTTGAAATAACCTCCGGGCATTGAACCCTGGCATGGCGCACTCAGACAGCAGCCAAACTTTTTAGCCGGCTTCTCCTGCTTTCCAACCCTTCTCTGTAGGCTGATAACGCTCCCCCTGTTTCACCAGCCAGCCGCCTTCAACCATCTTCTCTGCCAAAGCCTTCGGGCATGCCGGCAGGTTGCTGCCGGGGTAATACAGGCCGTCTCTGCGCTCGACCATAAAGCCGTAAATGCGCGCCAGACGAAGGGCTTTCAGCATGCCAGGAATGAGAACTACGGTCGTGCTCGTCATCGCTCTCCAAATGACGGCACCACGCGAACGTTCCTGAAACCACGCGCCAAAATCTGCGTATCGATTCCTGACGGCTCGAAATGAGCACGAGCTACTGCCGATCGTGGGTGTGGAAAAGGGGGCGCTTCGGTCTGCCGAACGTCGGAATCGCGTAGGTTTGCCTATGGCGACGGAATCCGGGCTGGACCGGACAGTTGCACCCGAGGGCAGCGCGGCTTAGATCCCGCGCGTCCTCGGGCAAGATGTGGGGATTCAGCCACAGCACCACAGATTAAGACTTGGCCCAGGAACGTCTAGACGGTGTCGCGGCTTCTGTTTCGCGGTGACGGTCTTTGTCCCGCAAGACAAGAGCCTGTCCGGAGGCCCCAGCATCACCATGCCCCCCGGCCCGATGCTGGGGCGTTTTTTGTACGAGGCGCGATTGGAGAGGCTTGGAGAGTGGTGCTCGCGATTGGTGCGACAGCCATTGTCGCCGGCGGAGCCTTCTTTGCCATCCGGTTTATCATCGGATTGCCCCTTTTTCGATCCGGAGCACGAACTGTGGGTGTTGCGAGAGCGCCTCAGTGGGCCAAAAAGTGCACTTACGTCAATGTTACTTTCTTTTCGGCCACAACCCTCAAACGATATGGCTCATCACAGGTTGCATAAGCAGGGGACGCTTATGGATTGGGCGGAACGTTCATATCGGTTCGGCTTTGTCGTGCTGTCGATCTTCAGTGCGTTGGGGGCGGTATGGATGATTTTATCGCTGTAGGCGGCCGTGCTACGCGAGGCCTCAGCACGTAGCGTGCAGTGGGGTCTTGGTGCGTGCCGTTCGCTTGGATTGCGCTACTGGCGTTTGTTGCCTACGCGATCGCTAACCTTCCCTGGTAGCGCATCAAGGGATGCGCTCAACACAACGGCCTTATGGGACCTGATCCGCGGAGGGCTATGGCCAGCGGTCACGTGAACCGCGCAAACAGGCCGAACACATGGCCGCTCCGACCAGCGCCGCAAAGTGTTGCTTCTCCTTGCCAACCAGCAGCAGTAAGTAGCGGCACCTTTCAGGTGTGCTTGCTCACTCTGCATTCTTCGCATTTTTACCCATAGCTGGCCCGCGGCCCGCAAGGCGACGTCGTGGGAATATTACAATATGGGGCTGGCCGGCCAGACGCTCGCCACGGCCTACACCAACCGCGCGCGCGTGCTCGGGCTCTTCGATGCGACCAAGGCGAGAAACGTCCTCCACATCATCGATCCGACCAACGGTATCGGCGTCATCACCTATGCGAGCGTAGCGGACGCGCAGACCGGTAATGCGGCATCGGCGCAAAACCTCTACAACAACTATTTTCTGCTATACGTGGTGGCGGCTCAAGAGCCGGCTTCACCAAGATCGTCGCTTCGACGATCCTCCCACGGACCAACTTCAACGTCGGAACGGGAAATTTCGGGGGGGATTGCCGTAACTACTATAACTCGCTGCTGATCGCCGGAGCGGTGGCAAACGGCTATGTCGTTCCTGACATCGGCTCCATTCCGCAGCTCCAGAACACGGCCGACCTGACCTATTTCCTTCCTCACGGCATTCATCTGACGGCCGCGGGATACGCGCTGGTAGAGGCGGTCCGAAAACCGCTGGAAATTGCTTAGGCTGGGTACTCAGGGTAGGGCCGGGTCCGTAATCCAATCCGCTTCAATTCATCTTCTCACGGAGCTTTCGGATTAACTCGCGAAGGTCATTCGCGTAATCCTCAATGATCCGGCGCGCCTCCTCCAAGCGCGTGGGCTTGAGCTCGGGCTTATCGGACTCGGAAGGCTTGTTCATTGCCGAGCGCTGAACCTTGTCGTCGGCGACCAATTGATCTAAATCAACGAACCTTTCGCGCTACTCTCGCAATGTGCGCGATAATCGATGTGGGAGAGTCTGCTTTCTATCATCGATGCCAGTGCGGCCGTCGCATCAGGGCTGTGCCGGTCCTTGCGGATCGAAATCGGCAAGCCGCCGCTTGTCGTTTAACATGATCTCTCGCCTATCGTGGTCGACGAACGTAAGGACGCCCGCTTTACGCAAGCTAGTTAGCACGCGAGAAACAGTTTCTAACGTCAAGCCGAGATAGTCCGCAATGTCGAGACGAGTCATCGGGAGCGACATCTTGTCTGCTCCGGTGCGGCAATCCATCTCAAGTAAGAAGGCGGCAACCTTTTCTACCGCGGTCTTTCGGCCCAGAAGCAGCATATGGTTTTCTGCATGCTCCAGGTTGCGGGTGGTCATGCTGAGCAGGTTGTGCGAGACAACTCCGTCTCTAGTGGCTGCCGATTGAAGGCTTTCTCGCTTAATCAGGCGCACGACGGTTTCGACGACAGCCTCTGCGGTAAATCGATGCTGGTTGCCATTTTCAAGCCCGAAGATATCGCCCGCTAAGTGAAAGGCAGCGATTTGACGCCGACCGTCCGAGAGCAACTTGTAACTTCGCACCGCACCCTGCTTGACTTGATAGACATATACAGCGGGCTCTTTTTCGCCGAAGATTTCGGTGCCTTTTCGGTATGTAAACTCACCGAGGCCGATTATTCGGCTGAATGTACTCGCTAAACCGAATTCATCGAGCGTGTTGGGCTGAGGTCGTCGATCCGTTGTGATACGCACAAACATCGGTCATTCCTCTTCCGCGTCAAATTCCTTTGAAAATCCTTCTCGTGCCTGCAGGTCGTTCGACGAGCGACCATATTCGTTGGATGTCCCTTGGGTCATTGTACCAAGGTACAATGTCAGGTTGATGGGCCAAAAGGGCTAAACTGCATGCTATGGACTAAAAGGCGAAAATGCCGGACTTATTTGCGTAAGAACGAATGGCCGAACCGGCCGCCAAACTCAAAACGATGGCCGATAGTTGCCGGCTGGCAGCGAGCGCGAGGCCCTTCTAAAGCGAGCCAGGACCGCCGAGACGGGTGCCCACATAAGCGACTGGCTAAGGTCTCCCGCCTTGACGCCGCCCAAATGACACCCGCGACACCTAGAACTCCTTATTGAGCTACAGGCACAGCTTGCTGTAATAAGGAATATTGCTCGCGAGTTGCGTCCGGAGGTAGCGCGGGTATTGCAGGTTTTTGCCGGCCAAATGGGAGCCCGCCCCCGGGCCATCGACAAACTCACTTGAGGTGAGCGCAACCATGAAGGAAAGGGCGATCCTCATGGCAGACCGCTTTGTCGTTCGGTACGAGCATCCCAAGAACGGCCGATTCACAGTGCTGGACACTTCAACAGATCAGCCTGCAGTCACGCCGGACGGGACGCCTCTAACTGGACTCTCTCATTCATCGGCAGAGGTTGTGGCCGAGAAGCTGAACAAGGGCGAAGCTCCGCCCGCCCTCAATCGTAAAACAGGGAGTAGGCTGCGCCTGCACATGGCTTGAAAGAATCAAAGTTGGCCGAGGGGCATGATGACGCTGGGGCGCTCCGGACAGGCCAGCCTTCAGTCACCGCATACTCAAGCCATCCGCCCGACGAAGTGGTCAGGCGGGCCGCCGCTTCGGCGCAGCACCACATTGGTGGCGGCTCCCTATCGAGCGAGAAGATTCTCTCCAGGCCTGAGCAGCTTCACATACGTGCCGCTTTCGTGCTTCCATAACCAGCCGCGTTCGATCGCGTATTTAAGCGCGGCGCCGAACTCGCTACCGCTGCCCTTCAACTCAAACATGAACGGCGCGTTGATCCGCTCGATGTAGATGCGACCGTCCTGCACGGCCTGGACGTTGGCTGCGAGCTCGACGAGCTTGCGCGCGGCCGTCTCCAGGTCCGCGTAGGGTCTTTCTGTGGCGTGCTTCATCGGCGTCTCCCATTGGCCGCCTGCGCGGCATAGACGTGCTGGCGGTGCTGGTAGCTCTCGGCCGGTTTCCAGCTATCGAATGTGGTCCCGCAGACGCAACGCATCAGCGTGCTCCGAATTTCGCTGTCGAGGTTCTCGCCCCGCGCACGCTTGGCCGCAACCTCGGCCCGCCAGTCGCGATCGTGGCGCCATTCGGCGAAGGCATTGTGGGGGATGCTTGGCTGTAGCCCCGACCATGCGGACTCGAAAGCCTCGCGCGCGGCTTCGAAGGTGGCGGCTATGCCCCTTCGCCCGGTGCCTGGATCCATGCCGGGATGGAAGCCGACCGACCATTCCCATTGATCGGCGTGCACAGGTACGCCGGCGCGCATGCCGATGGTCCCGACGCGGACATCGGTGAAGTAGACATGCCAGGTCTCCTCATGTGGATTGATGGAGCGGCGGCGGGTGAGGGGGGCGTCATTGATCATGGCAAGAGGATAGGCGCTCGCCGGGTGCCGAGCCAGCCGCTGCGGCTTGCGCGCGGGCTTGGGCGGGGCGCAAGAGGTTGGTCAATAGGCTGCCCAGAACCCTGATTGCGGCCTTCGTGTCGTTGGTCATCCGCGAATGCGTGTTCATCAAAGGATACGGCTGGCGCTAGGGCGGCTAGAACGCCGCGGATAACAACGAGGCCGCTTCACGCTTGCTGAGCGCTTTGCTACAATGCGCTTGCGGTCGTCAGTCCGGATCGCAATTCTGAAGCTCAGCTCCCGGCTCACAAGGTCGGCGGTGTTTTCGTTGGACTAACCGTCTCGGCGCGGAATGCCGATGCTATCGCAAGCGAGTGCGAATGACTCTTTCGCCTCAGCATCTTCAAAGCAAAAGCGCTTTCCGACCTCTACGTGATCAATCCACCAATCGGCTTTGGCTCCTTTTGCGATGCGGGAAGCTTCACCGCGTAACAGGTCCAATTGTCTTCCGGCAGCACGAACGATCAAACAATTTTCCTTGGCCATGATGCCATCCATAAAATGCCCCAGATCAAGGCCGCAGCAGGAGGGCCGCTGCGGCCTCATTGTCGAAAAAATCCGGGTGAAAAGATCTAAGTGAAATATGTAGCCAGCCCCGGTGAGATGATCCTACTGCAGCGCTCCCAGCTTGCTGTATGATCCATTTCACAATCGGCTGGATGCCCAACATAGGTGAGGGAAGGCCCGCCGGGGCTGGCTGAGCTGGCGGGCCTTCAACCCCAAGCACAAGGCCGCGTTTGTCCCCACGGCCCACGGCTCAGGAACCTTCTCAGGTACGGAGCATTTTTGAGTCGCTTCTGGCCTTTTCCCCGTAGGTCGGAAGCTAAGTGACAGCACGGCCCCAGCTTGCCAATGGTTGGGGTCGTAGCTTTTTGCGCGGGCTAAGGATCATTCAGAGAGCGCGAGCAGTGGCGCCACCTATGTCGGAAGGCATACAGACCCGATTGCCGAATCTTCCTAGATCTTAGTAGATCTTGGCGCCCCCATTACCGCCAAGGCTTCCAACGGCCTCCGGCATCTAGTTGTGCTGGGGCCGTTTTTTGCGACCTTTAACAACGAGCGCGAGCTGCTGGCTGTCGTGGGTGTGGACAACGCCCGCCGTTTCACCCGGCGCCTCTAAAGGGCGCCGTGGTGTTCGGGTTCCATTTCTAAGCACCGCTAATGAGTTGCTTGATTTTCCCGTTTTGCTCAAGCCTTACTTACTGGAAACCTACTGGTCATCGCTTCTCACCAGTCGATCGTTGACGTGATCATTGCCTCACATTCGCGGAGGGCACGTGGACCGAGAGCTAAGGGAATTCCGTAGACTAGAGCGAATTTGCCGTGAACATGCAGCGATTGCTTCCATGGAGCTTGAGCGCGTCGGCCTTTTGAAGGTTGATAAGTTTTCGAGCAAGACGGAGTCAGTTCACCGACTGATAAGCTTTCATACGAAAGCTATCCAGTTCGCGACTGATAAGGAAATTACACAAACGGAGTCAGTCCGTGGCTGATAAGCAAAGATGTATAAGCTTATCAGTTGTCGGTGACCGCTTGGCGCAAAGCGGTCGTTCGCTTTCGCGCCGACGTCGTAAAGCGAATCTAAAAAGCAGCCTCGGCACAAGACGGCGTCGAAGCGCGGTCGGCCCATGCCGGGAGACGCGACATTGAACGCAACTCCCGATCAGGGTTCGTTGAGTTATTCGGCCGCAATCGTATGCACGGTCCCGCCTTGGCCTGCGCTCGTGAACACAAAGCCCTCGTAGCCGTTCTCCGCGACCTCCGCGCACTTTCTGCGGTATCCGCCGACGCCCTCCGGACCGAGGTAGGGCAAGAACCGACGTGCCTTGCCCTCTATGTTGGCGCCCATGTACCAGGAATTGGTGCCGGGCATCAGGGTTGTATTCACGACCTCGGCGACATGGGCGCCCCATGCGTCCTGCGCCTGCGGGCTTGCCTCAATCGTGGCAAGCTTGTTTCTTCGCATGTGGGCGATGCACTCGGTGATCCATTCGACATGCTGTTCTATCGAGACCGGCATGTTCGACAGCACCGAGGGGCTTTGCGGGCCGGTGATCGTGAACAGGTTGGGATAACCGGTGATGGCCACGCCGAGATAGGTCTGCGGGCCATCCGCCCATTCTTGCGCCAGTGCCCGGCCGCCACGCCCCTTGATACCGAGGTTCTTCAGCGGGCCGGTCATCGCGTCGAAGCCGGTGGCGATGACTATGATGTCGAGCGGATACTCCTTGCCACCCGCGCGGATGCCATTCGGCGTGATCTCCTCGATTGGACCATCGGTGCTCGCATCCACCAGCGCCACGTTCTTCTTGTTGAACGTCTCGAAATAGTTGGTGTCCAGCGGTTGGCGCTTGGTGCCGTAGGGGTAAGTCTTGGGCGTCAACTTCTCCGCGATCGCCGGGTCGTTGACGACCGAGCGGATCTTACGCTTGAGGTATTCGGCGATGACATCGTTCGCCTCCTTGGAGAAGAACATGTCCTGATAGTTCGCCAGCCAGAAGGCGAAGCCACCGGCGTCCCACATCTTGTCGAACTCCTGCTCGCGCTCCTCGGGCGTTGTTTCGAGCACCGCCTTCGGTATGAAATTCAGCTCGAACCCGAAGAAGGAATCCTTAATGCGCTGGCGGATACCGTCGTAATCGGCCTTGCGCGCCCTGGTCACCTCGGGGTCGACACGACCGTTGCGCGCAGGCACGCAGAAGTTCGGCGTACGCTGAAAAACCGTGAGGTGCTTCGCCTGCTGGGCGATCTCCGGGATCGCCTGCACCGCCGTTGCACCCGTGCCGATGATGCCGACACGCTTGGCGGTGAAGTCGACGCCATCGTGCGGCCACTGGCTCGTGTGGTAATACTTGCCCTTAAAGGAACTCAGCCCCTTGATTGGCGGCATGTGGGCGATCGACAGGGCACCGACGGCCGGAATGACGAAGCGCGCCGTGACGGCATCGCCTTTGTCGGTGCGCACGGTCCACAGCTCGGTGGCGTCATCGAAGACCACTTCGACGACACGCTTGCCAAACTGGATGTCGGGCTTCAGGTCGAAGCGCTCGGCGCAGTGCTCGAGGTAGCGCAAAATCTCATCCTGCTCCGGATAGCGCTCGGACCAGTTCCATTCCTGCAGCAGGTTCTTGTCGAAGGTGTAACAGTAGATGTAGCTGTCGGAGTCGCAGCGCGCGCCGGGATAGCGGTTCCAGTACCACGTGCCGCCGACGCCGTCGCCAGCCTCGAACACCGTGACCTTCAGGTCGAGCTTGTCGCGTAGCGAATGCAACATGTACATGCCGGAGAATCCGGCGCCGATGATGACCGCATCGAAGTCGACTTTCGCGCCAGTCCGTTGCGCCGCTTGCACATTGTTCATTGACGTACCTCCCGTTGTGAGCGTTCTCCCTGCATCTCTTTTCATTCATCTTGTCGCCATGCGCGGGCACCGTCCTGCAGGACCAGAAGATCAGCAGGCGGCACCATCGCAAAGCACGCGCCCATGACGCCGTCGCTCGATTGCGAAAGCGGCGGCGCGCCGTGGCCCGGGGTAACCCGCGCTCGTCAGCACTACGCCGCAGCGCGCGCCTCGCCGGTCGCATAGGCGGCCGTCTCGAATTCCAGGTAGCCGCCGAACGAAGTCGGGTCGCCGAACGGCAGGATCTGCGTCGCCCAATACCCGCCGAACCCGTTCTTGCGGTCAATCCAGAAGAACGTGTTGGCGAGCCCGGCCCAGCCGATCGCTCCGGCCGGACGGCCGGTAGGCGCGTCCTCGTCGTTGACCATGAAGGTGAGGCACCAGGATTTCTTCAGGCCAGGGAAGAACTCGGCGTCGTTCGACAGCGTCGGGATGACGCCGGGCAGCACCGTGACCGCCTGGTTAGCCTGCAGGCCGTTGCGGACAGCGGATTCGACCGTTTCTTTCCTGAGCACGCGCCCTTGCTGTCCCGCCCCGTCGTTCAGCCACATCCGTATGAATTTCATGTACTCGTCGATCGAGCCATAGAGACCGTGTCCACCCATGTGGACTTCCGGCTCAGGCGGCAGTTGCATATCGGGAAGGGGGATCAGGGATCCGTCGGCTTCGCGCTGATGGATGGTGGCGACGCGCGTACGCATCGAAGGGGTCAGCGAAAAGGCGATGTCCTCCATTCCGAGCGGCGTAAAGATCCGCTCCCTCATCACGTCGCCGAGGCGCTTGCCGCGGATGCTTTCGACAACCTGTCCGGCCCAGTCGATGTTGCTGCCATATTCCCATTTATCGCCGGGATCGAACAATAGCGGCGTCATCAGTGATGCTTTCGAGCAGGTCACCACGCTCGGCTGGCCGCGCTCCTGCGCCAGGCGCAAGTAATTGGCGTTGAAGAAGTCGTAGCCGAGGCCCGCGGTGTGCAGCATCAGCATGCGGGTGGTGATGTCGCGCTTCGGCGCTCGCAGCTTCGGGTTTCCCGTGGCGTCGAACCCGTCGAGGACCTCGAGCTTGCCAATGTCGGGCACGTATTTTTTGGCTGGGGCGTCTAGGTCGAGCCTGCCGTCCTCGACGCATTGCAGGATGGCCGTGCCGGTGATAGCCTTTGTGGTGGAGAAAATGGCAAACACGGTGTCGGTCGTCATGGCCTGGCCGCCGCCAAGACTGCGCTCGCCGACTGAGCCTTCGTAAATGTTGGTCGAGCGATCCGTGATCATCGCCACCACGCCGGGAACGCGGTCCTTACCAGTCACGACTTTTTGCAAGATCCCGTCACATGCGCTTTTCAGGTTGTTACCCATAGACGTTTCTCCCTTTGCCAAGTTTGATCACGTGCTTCTCGGTAATCCGCTGGCGGTTCGCGCCGGATGACGTAAGCGTATGGCGATTGTTGGGTATCGGCCTGATCGTCCCCGATGACGTAGCGCGAATGAAATCCCGCCGCGGTCCTGGCAGCAATGGTGACTGGAGTTGTTGATCATGGGCAGCTCCAGGTCATCGCATTTCGACCGAGCGCTCGAAGCGTAGACCGTTTTCCTGTGATCGGCCATGTATTCCCCCTGCGATTCTTTGCTCGGGCAGGTCAGCGAACCTGACACTTGATCTACGTTGAAACGTATCGCTGGCAATTTGTGGCTTCTCTCTTGTTGCACTTAGCAGACGAGGTCCGGCGACAAGCTCCATGTCTGCAGAGTGGTGTCGGTGTTTTGGCCTGAGCTGTAAGCAAGTCATACAGACGGAGTCTGCTCGCGGACTGATAAGGTTTCGAACAAATTGGAGTCAGTTGGTGTACTGATAAGGTAATTGCTGAAAGCTTATCAGTTCAGAATGCGGCTTAAGGAGAGGCCGCGTCGCTCGCGAGCATCACTGCCAGCGACGGCAGAACGGTAATTCCGAAGCAGTTAAGCGCTTGCTCCAAGAGCTACGCAGCTATGGCGGCCGCGAGATAAAAGGGTCGCCTGAAGACCGATTGCCAAAGCGTGTCGTACAGGATTGAACTGGGGCGGCAATCCTGACCTGCATTTGATATTATTGCGTTTTCGGTCCAGTGATTTGTTTTTGTGTGGCACTCTTGAGCGGCGCCGTGGCACAAGCATTACCACTTCCGGCGCGGGGTCGTCACGTTGGAATCTCCAGGTGCCTCGCGGCATGGGCACTTCTCCGTTCGGCAACCCCGGGCGAGTTTGAGGCCAGCTGCTAGCCAAAAGCGCACCGCAACCTGAGCCACAGCTTTACCCCCGCGATGCTCTGCCTCGGTATCGAAGCGCGTCGACCAGCAGCGTGAATGCCGGCGATGGCTGCCGACGGCTCGGATAGTATAGGTGATATCCTGAGAATGGCGGGCACCAGTTCCCCCAGCACCCGAATGAGCTCGCCGCTCGACAAGTAGGGCTGAACCTGACCTTCGGTTAGGTAGGCCAAGCCAAGCCCCTGCAGCGCGGCGTGCAGCAGCGCGCCCGAACTGTTGAAGACCAGTTGCCCGTCCACGCGCACATTCACGTCGCGCCCGTTCCTCTCGAACTCCCATGCATAGAGGTTTGCGGCTAGGGGACGCGCCCGACGACTAGGCGTGTCCCAATCGTGTCGGCCTTTAAGCGGGATCTCCCGATCGCTTTGTCTAAAGGAGAAGTTACACTGACCTTTATTGAACTTTTGCCCGGACTACCGGACTCACTTGTGTAGGCGTCGGGACGAAGGTTTCCCGAATCGTCGAACGATTGTGGCTGTCGGGCTCATCGCGGGGTCGCAGCTGTAACCACCATCTTGTTTTCCGCGCGCCAGCTTTGTCCGCGTCAAGCGAGCGGACCAGCTGGTGAAGATCACGGAGGCAATGAGATGTTAGCAAAAGCTGCGACACAGCTACTTGCCTTAGCGGTCTTGGTGACGCCTGCACTCGGCCGCGATGATGGCCACTACGACAACTCTCCGCTGAACTCATGGTTTGAAAGTTTGGAGAGCGAATTGGGAAAGTGCTGTACCGATATGGACGGGTACATAGTTTCTGATGCGGATTGGGAGTCCAATCGCGGGCGTTACCGCGTCCGCATTGACAACGAATGGGTCGACGTGCCTGAAGGCGCGGTTCTCACACAACCAAACCGTTTCGGCCGTACAATGGTTTGGAGGCATTACATCGACGGCCATCCTCGCGTCAGGTGCTTCATACCCGGCAGCATGATTTGATCCAGTTTCTCCAGGCGCTACGGGAGGCTCGCCTTCTGCCTTCTGGTGCGCCGGGAGTCACCCCGGGATGGTAATGTCCTCGATCTGATTGTTGCGCTTGCCTCTGGCCTCGAGCTGCAGCGTTGCAGGCGATCGTTCCTGGTGGCGCTGTGACCGGGGAGGGGTATAGGAGCTTTCAAAAAAGAAATCGCTTTTCAAAAACCGGCGGCCCCCACTTTCACCGGCATCTGCAATTCAAATGTTGGGTCTAAATGGTGACCACGTCTAGCAAGAGACAAAGCGCTGTCATTAAAACTTGAGAATACCATCAAGGGATGAGTGGCTGCGTAAGCAGTCATGGGATCTTGAACTCTGAGCTCGCCGATGTCGGAGAAACGTCAGAGCGCTGTCATAATGAAGTCGGCACACTGGATCATGCGATCTCGAAAGACCTTCGAGAAGGAGCCAACTAGAAGCGGTACGACTCAAGAGCGGCACCAGCGGGGGCTGACGGGATTGCCAAAGCTGAGTAACTCTGTCCTCAAGCAAGTCCAGGGCGGGAGTGCAATAGCAGCTCCGTGGAAACGATTCACAAGCGGACCAAGACAAATGGTGTTACGCTTCATTACGTCAGGGTCCCATGGTTCTGTGCATGCACGGCGGCCGCAAAGCCACCGAGAGTTCCTTCCGAGGACTGAGCGGCTCGGCGACGGATCTGCGTTTATCGCTCCGGATCTGCAAGTTTGAGTCGATAGCAATTAAGGCTACGAAGATTATTGCAGAAGAGATGATGGTGGCCCGACAAACGTTTTCCGCATGACCATCATTCACGTCCCAAGCATCATGCGCGACGCCGCGTTGTGGCGCTAGACCGTTTGCGGACATCCATTGGAGAGAGCCATGGTGAGCCTCAATCAGGATATCATGTCACGACGCGGATTCTGCCTGTGCTGCGTGGCGGCGACCACAGTAGCGGCCACGGGCGGCTGGCTCTCGCCGCGACAGGCTTTCGCGGAAGCGCGCAACATTGTGGACCTCATCCGTGACGACGCCGCCAAAGCGGCCATCAAAGTCCATAAGCTGCGCGACAATGTCAGCATCCTCGAGGGTTCCGGCGGCAATATAGCGATCATGACGGGCACCGACGGCAAGGTGTTCATTGACGCCGGCATCACCGCATCCCGTCCGCGCATCCTAGAGGCTGCGAATAGTTTGAGTCGCGAGCCGATTTCACACCTGATCAACACGCACTGGCACTTCGATCACACGGACGGAAATCAATGGCTAAATGCGGAAGGGGCAGCCATCATCGCCCATGAGAACACCCACAAGCATCTGCTAGTTGCCCAGAGAGTTGCGGACTGGGATTTCAACTTCCCGTCTCCTCCGCTATCGGCCGTTCCGACCGAAACCTTCTCGTCTGAGAAAGCCCTGAAGCTCAACCGGTCCACGCTTCTCCTTAAATATTACGGTCCCGCGCACACCGATAGCGACTTATCGGTGACGATCCCCGAAGCGGACATTTTTCATTGTGGCGATACCTACTGGAACGGCATCTATCCGTTCATCGACTATTCAACCGGCGGAAACATCGACGGGATGATCAAGGCGGCCGAGGCGAATGTTGCCGCCGTAACCGACAAGACGATCGTCATCCCGGGGCACGGCAACCCTGTCAGCAACAAGGTTGAACTTGCGGCCTACCGCGACATGCTTGTCGCAATCCGGGACAATGTCGGCAAGCTCAAGCAGCAGGGCCGATCGCTCGATGACACGATCGCCGCCAAGCCGACCACGGCGTTCGATGCGAAGTGGGGCCAATTTCTCATCACCTCGGCGCTCTTCATCCGACTGGTTTACGAGGGCGTCTGACGGTCCTCTCGTATAGTGGCCATCTCCCGTTCTTCCAATGAAAGGAGCACTGATATGTCTGCCTCTGAGAAGCCGCTTCACATCGATATTGCGGTGACGCTCAAGGACGTGAAGACGGTGTATAGCATCGGCGCGCTAACGTTCGAAGGCGATCTGCCGGCTTCCATTTTCCACCTTCAGCTCATCACCAACGACATCGCCCACGCGAAGGCCGAATCGGAGGTTATCGCCGTCTTTCACACGAATGCCGGCCATGTGACGCTGCACGATATCGCCTACAACGCCGATCGAAACATCGCGACCGGCAATCCTTATAAGGACCTTGTGGCAGACCTGATGAAGCGCAGTGTGCGCATCGAGGTGTGCGGGGCGACCGCGAAGGCTCACAACTGAGGCAATGCCGATCTGCTCCCCGGCATCAAAGTCAACACGGATGCCATGGCGAGGACGACGCAGCTCGTTCAGCAAGGATTCGTGAAGATTACGGAATAAGCGCAAGAGCGCGTGTTGTTTGCCTAAGGCGAGTCTTTTCGACCTCCAACAGGGAAACTCTAATGGCCGATGCTAGGGCGAAGGCACGTTCTAGCCCCATACACGCCATCTCCGGCTAGAGGAGAACGACATGAATGTTCGTACCACTTTCACCTGGGCCGCCCTCGCGTTGGTCGCCGGATCCGCCTTGGCACCAAACGGTCAGGCCGAAACGGTCACGCCTAAAGTCGCGGAAGCGGTTCCGCTCGCCGTCGAGGAGGTTTCGGAGATAAGAATTCCGGATAGCAGATTGTCGCGCGATGCAGCTCAGGTCATTCGCGATAACGAAAACGATTTGCTGTTTCAGCACTCCATGCGCGTTTACTATTGGGCTGCCTTGGCAGGCAAGCGCAAGGGTCTTCACTGCCGCGCAGCGGAGCGCTGTCGAGACAGTTTATCCGCGTCCGCCACAATTCGCGGAAGGCTTCCTGCAGGCCCTTTACGACAGCCTCAAGCACCGTCCTGAAACCACCCAAGGCACCGGTTTGGCCGATGTAATGGCCTACAAGGACCCTGGTTTCCGTCGCAGGGACTTCAGCAATCTGATGCGGAAGTCGCGCTGGGCTGTCGGGCAATAGGCGAAGCGATCCCTCAGTGGTCCGGTTCTCCCACATGGAGAGCTTTCAGTTCGAAGAGGCTTCGGAGTTTCACAAGAAGATCTTGAAGCCGAAACCAGACTTTTGTCGTCGACGTCGAATGAGGTACGTCCCTCCGCCTAGCTTGGCGATTGAGTGCGATGATGTGCTCGGCGTTGGGTCGACGGGCTAAAACCTGCGTTGACGACGGCATCAGCGATGGGTGATTACAAGCAGAGCCCACAAGCCAAAGCGTTCTCAGCAATTGATCCCGGTCCCCGCGGGAGCCGGCGGCCCTCCACACCTGCTTGCCGCGACGCTCATCGTTAGCCCGAATTCAAGCGGGCGCGGTGACTTCGCCCGTGG
>NZ_JBVVPO010000077.1:0-38707 GCF_055811795.1 Bradyrhizobium sp. MI1.7 | reverse complement strand
AACACTGCCCGCGTGGAGAGATCACCCCACCCCGCTCGCGCTGCGCGCGATCGACCCTCCCCCTCCAGGGGAGGGTAGAGACCTCACTCTTTCGGCAGCGCCGGCTGCACGATCTCCCTGGACGGCGCCTGCGCCTCGCAACAACCGGCAGTGCGCGACGCAAAGAGCGGCCTGCTCCTTTCTGACACACCACCAGGACGAGTCGCGGTCCGGAATTCGGCTCACCGGCAATTTCGCGCAGGAACCGGGCGGTGTGAACTCGTTCACTTGTCCGCTCAACCTTGATTCGCTACTCTATCGGTCTACTACCTTCAAACCGATGGTTTGCTTGGGATCGAGCATATGACGCAGTTCATTGCACTGTTCGTCGCCGCGATCGCCCTTGTCGTGCTGCCCACGATTGCCGCGGCTGACTGTCCGAAAGGCTACGTGCCATGCGGCGAACGAAACCAGTTGTGCTGCCCGCGAAAGTAGCAAGTCGCAAATGGCTTTGGCTTGGTAGCCTCGTCTTTGTCGCGACCGGCCTGGTGATGGTTGCAGCCTGGGTCGGATACCCGCGAAAGAAACAGACGATTGCGGCCATCCTCTCCGAGACCGGATATTTCGAGGTGGTCCCGCCGAGCACGTTCGGCGGTCCCGGCACCATCAACACGATCGAATATCTGAGCAATGGCCGGCTGGAGCTGCATCCGACCTGCGATATCGACCCCGCGCTGCTGGCCGACAAGATCCGGAAATCACCGACCGTGGACCGGGACCTGAAGCAGTCGCTCGAGAAGAATCTCGACGTGTCCGCGCAGGTCAGGGACAAGCTGTCGGCGGTCGCCGGAATGCAGCAAGTTGATTCAATTCACCTCAAGCTCGAGAACGCCAACATTCTCCTGATCTCCGACGAGTCGCTGATATCGACCCGCAATGCATTGCTGAAGGCCGAATGCGAGGACGCGATCGCCCTGAACCTTTCGAGCGGCGGAGTCGTCTGCCAGACGCGGTCCGTGCTGGAGGCCGACGTCGTCTACGAGATCAAATATCACAACACCATTTCGATGGAGGAGCGGGCCAAGCTGACATCCGAGATCGCGGCGAAGCTCGAGCTGGACGCCCACCAGGGATCGGACGACAAGGTGTCCGGCTCTCAATTGTTCTTTGGCATAAGGCTGTCGCCGAATCCGATCGTCCTGAAGTCCGCGGCGGGCGAGATCAAGCCCTGCAACAGGAGATAGGACGCCGCGCTTTCACCCTTTCGGCGGGGCCAGCGGCTGCACGATCTCCTTGAACGGTGCCAGCGCCTCGCAGCGTTCGGCGTGCGCCGACAGCGCCGGATAGCGCGATGGCTCGAACAGAAGCGGATGCGCTTCGCGGGTGAAGCGCACGACGCAGGCAACCGCAATGTCGGCGTGGCCGATCCGGTCGCCCAGCCAATACGCCGTCGTCCCCCCGGCGCGCTCGGCCTCCAGCACGCCGAGCACGTCGCCGATCTGCGCCTGGCAGCGCTCGACCCAGAGCGCAAGCTGCTCCTTCCGCAGCACGCGCTCATAGAGCAGGCTCACCGCCTTGTCGCCAAGGCCGGTGGCGAGCGCGCAGATCCGCAGGTGCTTCCGTCGCTCGGCGCCGCCGCGCGGCAGCATCGCCTTCTCAGGCCCGACGAGCTCATCGAGATAATCGAGAATGATCGTGCTCTCGATCAGCGCCTCGCCGTCGTCGAGCACCAGGGTCGGCACGCGGCGCAGCGGATTATACGGCGCGATCTTGTCGGCGTCGCCGAAGGTGGACCATGGCCGGTGCTCAAAGGCGAGGCCGTAGAGCCGCAGCGCGATCGCGACACGGCGGACGAAGGGAGAATCGTATTGGCCAATCAGGAACATGGTTCTCGCTCACTAGTCAGTGCCGGGGCTCGAAGCCGGCCATTCACCTTCTTCACAAGGCTATTATCGAACGACACAGCCAGCGAGCGGTGCCCAACGGCAACAGCTACACATTTTCGTCTCGGCACCGCCTCAACTCCAGCTTGCCGAACAAATTGTCGCATGGTTCATTCCGCGGACCCAGAGGGAAGCCAAATGAATCGGCGGGCATTGAGAGCGGCAGCGGTCGGCCTGGCTCTTACGGCGATCGTGCCCGACGTCACGTCAGCAGCCGATCTGCCGATGAAGGCGCCGCCCAAACCTGCCGACTTCAATCCGTTCTGGGCCGAGGCCGACTACCTTGCCTGGAGCGTGACGGGCGACAAGCTGCCGGCGCTGGTGACCACGAGCCCGGTCGGCACGCCGCTGGGAGTTGTCGGCGTGCTCGGCCAGCCCACGACGACCGTGCTGTTCGGCAATTCCAGTGTGAACAACGACTGGCGTTCGGGCGGGCGCATCACCGCCGGCTACCGGTTCGATCCGCAGCGCAGCCGCGGCATCGAAGCCTCGTTCTTCGGGCTGGAGAATCTCTCGACCGGATTTGCGACCGACACCAATGCCAATCCGATCCTGGCACGGCCCTTCACCAATGCGCTGACGGGATTTCCCGACGCGCTGATCGCGGGATTTCCGGGGCTGGCCACCGGCAGTGCCAGCGCGAGCGAAACCTCGCGCCTGCTCGGCGCCGGCGCGCTCTATCGCTGGGATCTCGGCGCGTGGAGCGGACAGCGCGTCAGCGCGCTGGTTGGCTATCGCTATCTGCGGTCGACCGACACGCTGACGATCTCCAATACTGCGACCATTCTTGCCTTCGGCACCTTCAGCCCCACCGACAATTTCAAGGCGTCGAGCAATTTCCACGGCCTCGATCTCGGCCTCACCGGCGACTGGCGCAATGGCCCGTGGTCGCTGGAGTGGCGCGGCAAGGTGGCGCTCGGCGCCAATCTCAACAGTGCCGACATTTCGGGCTCGACCGCCTCGACCGTGGCCGGCGTCACCACTACGGCCCCCGGCGGCTTCCTCGCGCTGTCGAGCAATATAGGCCATTACGACCAAACCCGCTTCGCCGTGGTGCCGGAGCTGTCGTTGAAGGCGGGATATCAGGTTGCGCCCGGCTGGCGGCTGATCACCGGCTACGACGTGATGTACTGGACCGGCGTACAGCGCGCCGGCGGGCTGATCGACACCACCGTCAATCCGAACCTCGCGCCACCGCCGGCCGGCGGCGGGCCGAACCGGCCCGCGCCGGTGCTCAACACGACGAACCTGCTTGCGCAGGGGTTCAGTTTCGGCGTGCGGTATAATTATTGAGGGCGTGTAGCCCGGATGGAGCGCAGCGTAATCCGGGATTCTGTCAGCGTGCGAGAAAAACCCGGATTGCGCTTCGCTCCATCCGGGCTACGGGCCACGAACATCACTCGATGATCGGCACATGCTTCGCCGCCGTCCGCGACGCCGTGCCATCGAGGCGCGGATCGTTGGCGATTTCGATCTGGCGGCGGAACGCACGAAATCCCGAGCGCTGATAGAACGCGATCGCCGACGGATGGTCGAAGGTGCAGGTGTGCACCCAGACACGGCGTACGTCGCCAGACCATGCGCGCTCCAGCGCGCGGTTCATCAGGAAGCGGGCGGAGCCGGTGCCGATCAGCTTCGCGGTGACGCCGAAATAGACCAACTCGCACTGGCCGGGCTCGCGGAAATCTAGTTCGAGCAAGCCTTCATCGCGGCCGTCCGCGACCAGTGTGTAGACCTCGACACCCGCTGCGTGGATGATCGCGGCGAGCTCCGCGTCGTTCATGCGCATCCGCGAAAACCACAGCCACTCTTCGCCCACGCGGCGGTGGAGATCGCGATACCAATGAAGCGCGGGCGCGTCGACCTTGCGCAAGGACCACGCGCCTGGAGGATCGTCGCGGCGCGCGGGAGGTGCGGTCATCTCCAGGTGGGTGACGACCGCGGCGATCTTGCCGGCGGGGATGTCGGAATAGCCGTCAGGGATGAGCATGGGGCCTCTCAGAAAGACATGACGAACAGCTCGCTTGCGGCCCATCCTTCGAGACGCCCGCTTACGGCGGGCCCTCAGGATGAGGTCGCGTTTGGCGGCGGGATATCAGACCCTCATGGTGAGGAGCCCGCCTAAGCGGGCGTCCCGGACCATGCAGGCCGCGCTCTTCCGGCACTCTCCAGCCAACAAGTCGCTCATCGCGGCGTCAAAATGATCGCTTCCGCGGTCGCGGCTTCGACGGCCGGGCGGCTGTAGAGCAGCGGGACATATTGGCCCGTGGCCCAGAGCGGAGCGAGGTCGCGATAATGGGCGCTGAAGGGATCGCCGGATTGGCCGGGCGTGTTGATGGTGCGGCTCGCATCCCAATTGCCGACGTCGAGCACCATGCGGAACGATGCGCCGGCGAACAGCTGGTAATCGGCGCGGCGGTAGGTGGCCGCGCGCGGCACATTGGCGGCACCGCCATAGGCGAGCGGGCCGACCGAGAGCTGCGCGGCGGTGGCCTTGTCGGCGAGCGGCATCAAGGCATGGTCGAACTTCGCGACATGCAGCCGGCCCCAGCGCCAGGTCGAGGCATCCGGCCCGAGCTTGCCCGCGACGTCGGCCACTGCGGCGCCGAGGCTGTCGCGCAGGATCTGGTCGCGCGCGGCAGCGGGATCGGCGCCGAACGAGGCATCGGGAGATTCCAGATAGGCGACCAACGCCGAAATGCTCGACGCCTCCGGCGCGATCAGATCGGCGGCCTTGGGAGCCGTGGTCTTCAGCAGCACCGGCCCAAGATGATTGGCGATCCAGACCTCGAACACGGCAGCCGCCGCGCTGTCGGCGGCATCGCGCGCGTCCCACGGCTTGAGCAGATCGAGACCCTTCTTCACATTGGGATCGTCGGAGGTGAGCGGCTGCAACAGCTTGACGAGGCGCCGCCCGAGCATCGCGGTGTCGTCGTTCTGCAAATCCATGGCGTCGGCGAGCGTCACCTTGCTGTTGGCCGCGAGCACCTCGGTGATGCGTTGCCAGCGCGCGCTGTCGGACCATTCGAAGCCGACCTTGCGTTCGGCTATCGGGTAATCGGCCGGCAGGTTCATCTGGTTGGCGGTGGCGAGAAAGCCCTGCTTGGGCTGATAGGCCTTCGGCAATTCGTCGAGCGAGAGAAAGCCCTGCCACTCATAGCGGCCGTCGCCGGGCACCGGCATCAGGCCGTCGAAGTTGGCGCGCCGCGGCGTCTTGCCGGCGGCAACCCAGCCGATATTGCCGCGGGTGTCGGCATAGACCTGGTTCTCCGATGGCGCGCCCCAGCGCCGCATGGCGGCGAGGAAGCCGTTCCAGTCCTTCGCGGTCATGTAGTCGGAGGACCCGAAATAGGCGGAGGTGCCGGGCTCGAACCAGATCGAGCGGACGGCAAAGGCGCGCTTGTTCGCATCGTCGACGAAGATGACGGGACCGTGCCGGGTGAATTTCAGCTCGAGGTCGCGATCGGCCTCACCCTTGACCTGCTCGGTTTCGTGGACGATGCGCATGTCCTCCCAGCCATTGCCGTAGCGGTACTGGTTGGGGTTTTGCGGATTGAGCTCGTAGACGTAGAGGTCTTCCTGGTCGACGTTGAAGATGGTGAGGCCGAAGGCGATGGTGCCGTTGTGGCCGATCGAGATGCCGGGCAGCGCCGGCTCGCCGGCACCGATCACGGAGAGGCCCGGCGCATTGAGGCCGACGATGTAGCGCAGCGAGGGCACACTGTGCTCGCGATGCGGATCGTTGGCGAGGATCGGGCGGCCCGTCGCCGTGCGCGAGGCCGCGATCACCCAATTGTTGGAGCCGATGGTGTCGCGCTGCTGGTCGGCCTCGGTGAGGTATTTGTCGGGATCATGGGCGAGTGCGGCCTGCTTGTCCTTCGGTGCCGCGAAGGCCACCGGGCGCGTCGCGAGATCGTAGGCCGCGAGCACGGCCTTCGGCACGCTGCAGGGGTCGAGACCATCGGGGACTTTCGTGGTCCATGCCGGCTCGAGCTTGACCCGAAAACGATCGGCATCCAGGCCGGCCGCGCAGGCGACCAGCGAGCGCTTGACCTCGGAGGCGACATTGCGCGTCAGGCCGTGGCTGCGGATGCGGACGACGTCATCCGCCGTCCACGGATCAGGCATGGTGCCGGCGATCCTGAACTCGATCGGCAGCGGGCGCTTTCCCGCACGCACATCGGCGACATAGGCATTGACGCCGGCGACAAACGCGTCCGCATAGGTCTTCGCCTTGGGACCGTAGGCCGCCCACTCCGCATTCATGTCGCCGCGATAGAGGAACAGCCGCAGCGCCTTGTCCTGCTCGGCATAGGCCGGGCCGAAATCCTTGGCGAGCAAGCCAAGCCCGCGCTTGCGCCAGAGATCGATCTGCCAGAGCCGGTCGCGCGCGGCGTTGAAACCTTGCAGGAAGAACAGGTCGTGCTCGTTGCCGGCGTAGATGTGCGGAATGCCCCAGACGTCGACCAGGATCTGGGCGGGGGCGTCGAGGCCCGCGACGTCGGTCTTGAGCTGCCGCGCGCTGCCGAGCGGATTCGGCTTGTCGCGCGCGATGGCCGTCGAGGTGAGCAGCACGGCGCAGATCGCTGCGCCGCAGAGCTTTTGGATGACCCGGTTGAGATCCGTGTTCATTGTCTTCTCCCGTTGTTGTTATTTTAGTCCGTAGCCCGGATGGAGCGAAGCGTAATCCGGGAATCTTACTCGTGGAGAAAACCCCGGATTGCGCTTCGCTCCATCCGGGCTACGACATCCGCCTATCCCTCTCCCTCGTCGCTCGCGAGCACGCCCTTCACCGCACGCGCCCAGCCGGCGAGCTTCCGCTCGCGCGTCGCCTGGCTCATGTTCGGCTTGAAGCGGTGCTCGAGGCGCCAATTGTCGGCGAACTTTGTCGGCTCGGGATAGACGCCCGCCTGGAGGCCGGCGAGATAGGCGGCGCCCAACGCGGTGGTCTCCTGGATCACGGGGCGATCGACCGGTGCGTCCAAGAGATCGGCGAGGCGCTGCATGGTCCAGTCGGACGCGGTCATGCCACCGTCGACGCGCAGCACGACGCTCGCGACTTCCGAGCTCGGCCAGTCCGCGCGCATCGCGGCCCAGAGGTCGAAAGTCTGGTAACACACGCTCTCCAGCGCGGCGTGGGCGAGCTCGGCCGGACCGGTGTTGCGGGTGAGGCCGAACAGCGCGCCGCGCACCCGTGGATTCCAGTAGGGCGCCCCCATGCCGACGAAGGCGGGGACCAGATAGACGCTCTGCATGGAATCGGACTGGTCGGCGAGCGGTCCGGTCTCGGCGGCGTGCTTGATGATGCCGAGGCCGTCGCGCAGCCACTGCACCGCAGAACCCGCGACGAAGATCGAGCCTTCGAGCGCGTAGGTGCGCTTGCCGTCGAGCTGATAGGCGACGGTGGTGAGCAGCTTGTTCTTGGAGACGACCGGCGTGGTCCCGGTGTTGAGCAGGGCAAAACAGCCGGTGCCGTAGGTCGACTTCATCATGCCCGGGCGGAAGCAGGCCTGGCCGATGGTCGCGGCCTGCTGGTCGCCCGCGATGCCTGAGATCGCGATCGCGCCGCCGAACAGGTCCGGCGTGCTCTCGCCGAAGCGGGCGGAGGAATCCTTCACCTCGGGCAGCATCGAGCGCGGCACGCCGATGATCTCCAAGAGCTCGTCGTCCCACTGGCCGGTGTGGATGTTGAACAGCAGCGTGCGCGAGGCGTTGGTGGCGTCGGTGGCGTGCACCTTGCCGCCGGTGAGGCGCCAGAGCAGATAGCAGTCGACGGTGCCGAACATCAATTCGCCGCGCGCGGCACGCGCCCGCGCGCCGGGGACGTGGTCGAGAATCCAGGCGACCTTGGTGCCGGAGAAATAGGGATCGATGATCAGGCCGGTCTTCTGCGAGATCACGGGCTCGCGGCCGCCGGCCTTGAGTTTCGCGCAGATGTCAGCGGTGCGGCGGTCCTGCCAGACGATGGCGCGGTGCACGGCCTGGCCGGTGGCGCGGTCCCACACCACGGTGGTCTCACGCTGGTTCGTGATGCCGATCGCGGCGATGTCCTTAGGCCCGATGCCGGCCTGCTCGATCGCGTCTCGGCAGACCATGACGGTCGAGGTCCAGATGTCCTCCGGCTCATGCTCGACCCAGCCCGAGGCCGGAAAATGCTGCGGAAACTCCTGCTGCGCGCGGGCGGCAATCGAGATGTCACTGCGAAAAACGATGGCGCGCGACGAGGTGGTGCCCTGGTCGATGGCGAGGACGAAAGACATGGAGCTTACCCTGGCGTTTCCCTGAGAGGGGGTCATTGTGTCGCGCCAAAGGGAGCGGATTAGGGCGGGAAGGTCAAGATTGGATGAGCGGACACGGCCGCCTCCCCTTCTCCCCTTGTGGGAGAAGGTGGCGCGCAAAGCGCGCCGGATGAGGGGTATGCTTCAGCGAATTCAGCGGTAAGAGGGTTGCACATGGAGAGAAACCCCTCACCCGTCTCGCCGCTACGCGGCGAGCCACCCTCTCCCACAAGGGGAGAGGGAAGAATCCCTACACCGCTGCCGTCGTCACGCCGCCGTCGATCACGATGGTCTGGCCGGTCATGAAGCTGGACGCGTCGGAGGCGAGATAGGCGACGGCGCCGGCGATTTCGTCGGGTTCGCCGATGCGGCGAAGGGGCGTGGTGGCGGTGCGGCGCTTGAGGTTGGCTTCGTCTTCCCACAGCGCGCGGGCGAAATCGGTCTTGACCAGGCCGGGCGCGATGCAGTTGACGCGGACGCCTTTCGGGCCCCATTCGCCGGCGAGCGAGCGGCACAGCGCGAAGTCGGCGGCCTTGGAGATGCCGTAGGCGCCGATCACGGTCGAGCCGCGCAGCCCCCCGATCGAGGAGATGATGACGACGGAGCCGTTGCCGCGCTCCGCCATTTGCGGGATCGCCAGCGCGGAGAGCCAGATGTTGCTCTTGACGTTGCTGCCCATGATCTTGTCGAAGGCCTCGTCGGTGATGTCGAGCAGCGGGCCGTAATACGGATTCACCGCGGCGTTGCAGACGAGGATGTCGATCTTGCCGTAGTGCTTGATCGTGCCCGAGATCAGCGCCTCGACCTCGGCCTTGCGCGCGATGTTGCAGGGAATGACGATGGCATCGCCGCCGGCTGCGATGATGCCGTCGGCGACTTCCTTGCAGGCGTCGGCTTTGCGCGAAGAGACCACGACCTTGGCGCCTAACTTGGCGAGCAACTCGGCGGAGGAGCGGCCGATGCCGCGGCTGGAGCCGGTGACGATTGCGACCTTGCCGGTGAGATCGAACGGGGTGTTTTTCATTGTTGTTGGGCTCCGCTGATTCCATTTACTCGATGTCATCGCCCGACTTGATCGGGCGATCCAGTACTCGGCGGCTGAGTTGCGTGAACGAACTGCCGCCGCGGAGTACTGGATGCCCCGGTCAAGCCGGGGCATGACAGTCTTCGCGTGGCCTAGATCAACTCAGATCAACCCGCTCCCATCCGCGACGCGGCGCTGGTGGTAGTCGGTGTCACCAAAGCTGTTCTCGATCATGGTGAGGCGCTTGAAGTAGTGGCCGATCTTCGCCTCCATGGTCATGCCGATGCCGCCGTGGAGCTGGATCGCCTGCTGTCCGACGAACTTCAGCGACTTGCCGATCTGCACCTTGGCCGCGGCGATCGCGTTGGAACGCTCCTTGGCGTCCTCGAAATCACCCGCCATGGTCGCGAACATCGACATTGATCGCGCCTGCTCGGCGGCGACGAACATGTCGGAAGCGCGGTGCTGCAACGACTGGAACGAGCCGATCGCGACGCCGAACTGCTTGCGCGTCTTGATATACTCGACGGTGGTCTTGAGCGACTCGTCCATCAGGCCGACCGCCTCGGCACAGAGCGCAATGCGGGCTTCGTCGACGACACGCTCGATCAGCGCGAGCGAGTCGTCGGGATTGCCGAGCACCGCATCCGCGCCGACCTCGACGCCGGTGAAGGTGATGTCGGCGGCGTGCAGGCCGTCCTGCGTCGGGTACGACTTCTTCGTCACGCCCTTGGCGCCCGCCGGCACCAGGAACACGCCGATGCCGGACTTGTCGCGGCGGTCGCCCTTGGTGCGGGCGGTGACAATGAGAGTTTCCGCGTTCTCGCCGTTGAGCACGACGAATTTCTCGCCGTCGATCACCCAGCCGTCACCCTTCTTCTTCGCCGTCGTGGCGACGTCGAACAGGTCGTAACGCGAGTTCTTCTCGAGCTGGGCGAACGCCAGCGTCTTGCTGCCGTCGATGATCCCGGACACGTGCGCGGCCTTCTGCGCATCGGAGCCGGCGTGGCGCAGGAAGCCGCCGCCGATCACAACCGTTGCCAGATACGGCTCAAGCACCAGCGCCTTGCCGAGCGCTTCCATCACGATCATGGTCTCGACACCGCCGCCGCCGAAGCCGCCATCGGCCTCCGCGAAGGGCAGGCCGAGCAGGCCCTGCTCGGCGAGCTTGCCCCAGACGGCCTGGCTCCAGCCGCCCTTCTCCTTCATGTACTTCTTGCGGCTCTCGAAATCATAGGAATCGGTCAGCAGGCCGTCGATGCTTTCCTTGAGAAGCCGTTGCTCCTCGTTCAGATCAAAATCCATTTCTTTGGTTCCTCGTACCCGGAATGACGCCTAGAGCCCCAGCACCGCCTTGGCGATGATGTTGCGCTGGATCTCGTTGGAGCCGCCGTAGATCGAGACCTTGCGGTTGTTGAAGTAGCTCGGTGCGATCTGGGCGGTCCACTCCATGGCTTCGTTCGAGCCGTCGTCGCCGTGCACGTCGTAGGGTGCTGCGAACGGGCCGATCACTTCCATCAAGAGCTCGGTGGTGGTCTGCTGGATCTCGGAGCCCTTGATCTTCAGCACCGAGGACGCCGGATTAGGCTTGCCCTTGCCGTGCTTGCCCTCGTCGGCGACGACGCGGAGCTGCGTCAGCTCGAGCGCCTTCAGCTCGATCTCGCAGGCCGCCAGCTTCTCGCGGAACGCGGCGTCCTGGATGATCGGCTTGCCGCCGGATTCGACCTTGCCGGCCAAGTCGCGGATGCGGCGCAGCCGCTCCTTGGAGACGCCGACCCGGGCAATGCCGGTGCGCTCATTGCCGAGCAGGAATTTGGCGTAGTCCCAGCCCTTGTTCTCCTCGCCGATCAGGTTCTCGTAGGGCACCTCGACGTCGTCGAAGAACACTTCGTTGACCTCGACGCCGCCGTCGATGGTCTGGATCGGACGCACGGTGACGCCCTTCGACTTCATCGAGAACACGATGAAGGAGATGCCCATCTGCTTCTTGGCGGAGGGGTCGGTGCGGCAGAGGCAGAAGATCATGTCGGCGTGCTGGGCGAGCGTGGTCCAGGTCTTCTGGCCGTTGATGATCCACTTGTCACCCTTGCGCTCGGCCTTGGTCTTGAGCGAGGCGAGATCGGAGCCGGAGCCGGGCTCGGAGAAGCCCTGGCACCACCAGTCGTCGACATTGGCGATGCGCGGCAGATACTGCTTCTTCTGCTCTTCGTTGCCGAAGGTGTAGATCACGGGGCCGACCATGCTGACGCCGAAGGCGAGCGGCTGCGGCGCCGGATAGGACTGCAGCTCCTCGTTGAAGATGTAGTGCTGCACGGAGGTCCACCCCGTCCCGCCATACTGCTTCGGCCAGTGGCTGACGCCCCAGCCCTTCTTGTTGAGGATGCGCCACCACGTCACCATCTCGTCCTTCGAGAGGTGACGGCCCTCGACCAGCTTGCGCCGCGTATCCGGCGGCACGTTGTCGCGGAAGAATGAACGCACTTCCTCGCGAAACGCCTGCTCTTCCCTAGTGAATGCGAGATCCATCGGATCCTCCTGTGAGCTTCTTTGTTTCGTCGCCGTCAGGACGACGGTGAAATTACTGCAACACCTCGAACAGCCCGGCCGCGCCCATGCCGCCGCCGACGCACATGGTGACGACCGCATACTTGGCCTTGCGGCGGCGGCCTTCGATCAGGGCGTGACCGGTCAGGCGCGCGCCCGACATGCCGTAGGGATGGCCGACCGAGATCGCGCCGCCGTCGACGTTGATCTTCTCGGGGTCGATGCCGAGCTTGTCTCGGCAATAGAGCACCTGCACCGCGAAGGCTTCGTTCAGCTCCCAGAGGCCGATGTCGTCGACGGTGAGGCCGTGGCGCTTGAGCAGGCGCGGCACGGCGAAGACCGGGCCGATGCCCATCTCGTCCGGCTCGCAGCCGGCGGAGACGAAGCCGCGGAAGATGCCGAGTGGCTTGAGGCCGCGCTTGGAGGCTTCCTTGTCGCTCATGATGACGGAGGCGCTGGCGCCGTCGGAGAGCTGGCTGGCATTGCCCGCGGTGATCGAAAAGCCTTCGCCGCGCACGGGCTTGAGGCCGGCAAGGCCTTCAGCCGTGGTCTCGGGGCGCGGGCCTTCGTCCTGCGACAAGGTCACTTCCTTCATCGACACGGCGCCGGTCGCCTTGTCGGTGACCGCCATCTGCGTCGTGATCGGCGCCAGTTCGTCCTTGAACTTGCCGCCCTGCTGGGCCGCGGCGGTGCGGCGCTGGCTCTCCAGCGAATATTCGTCCTGCTTCTCGCGCGAGATGCCGTAGCGCTTGGCGACGACCTCGGCGGTGTCGATCATGGGCATGTAGACCTCGCCCTTGATCTTGAGCAGCGCCGGATCCTGGGCGTGGAAGCCGTTCATCTTGTCGTTCTGCACGAGGCTGATCGACTCGCCGCCGCCGCCGACCGCGATCTCGACGCCGTCGAAGATCACCGAGCGCGCGGCAAGCGCGATGGCCTGGAGGCCCGAGGCGCATTGCCGGTCGATGGTGGTGCCGGCGACGGTCACGGGGAGACCTGCGCGGAGCAGCGCCTTGCGCGCGATGTTGCCGCCGGTCGCGCCCTGCTGCAGCGCCGCGCCCATCACGACGTCCTCGACCTCCTTCGGATCGACCTTGGCGCGAGCGACTGCCTCGCCGATGGCGTGGCCGAGCAGCGTCGCACCCTCGGTGGCGTTGAGCATGCCGCGATAGGCCTTGCCGATCGGGGTGCGGGCGGTGGAAACGATGACGGCGTCGGTCAAGAGCGACCTCCTGATGGGTGTTGGGTGGATTGTGCTGGTTTCTGCTGCTGGCGCAATTCGTGGCGCGACAATTTTCCGACCGGCGTGCGCGGCAGATCGTCGACGAACTCGACTGCTGCCGGCAGCTCGTGCTTGCCGACCTTGCCGGCAAGCTGCGCGCGCAGCTCGTCGAGCGAGAACGGCTTGGCGTCCGGCTTGAGCTTGATGAAGGCCTTGGCGGCCTCGCCGCGATACTGGTCGGGAATGCCGAGCACGATCACCTCGTGCACGCCCGGAATGGTGTAGATCGCCTGCTCGATCATCTGCGGATAGACGTTGAAGCCGCCGGAGATGATCATGTCCTTCTTGCGGTCGACCAGGAAGAAATAACCGTCGGTGTCGACATAGCCGATGTCGCCGGTGAGGAAGCGGCCGTCCGAAAACGACTCCGCGGACTCCTTCGCCTTGTTCCAGTAGCCCTTGGTGACGTTCGGGCCCTTGATGCGGATTTCGCCGACTTCGCCCGGCGGCAGAACTTTTGTCGGATCATCCAGCGAGACCACGTCCATCTCGATGCCGGGCAGCATCAGGCCGATCGACCCCGGCTTGTCCGGTCCCGTCGGCGGGTGGCCGGTGCCGGGCGAGCAGGTCTCGGTCATGCCCCAGCCGCTGCGCAGCTTCTTGCCGACCTTGCGCTCGAAGAAGTTCGCGATCTCCACCGGCAGCGGCGCGCCGCCGGAGCCGATGACGGCGAGCGAGGAGAAGTCGCGCTTGTCGAGATCAGGCAGCGCCGCGATCGCGATCCACATCGTCGGGACGCCCGGGAAGTACGTCGCGCGCTTGATTTCGATGTCGCGCATCACCGCCTCGACATCAAAACGCTGGTGGAGCGAGATCAGATTGCCGCGGCTGAGCGACGACAGCAGCACGACGGTGAGCGCATAGATGTGGAACAGCGGCAGCACGCAGATCACGCGCTCGACGACGTCGCCGCGCGCCGCACGCGACGGCTTGCCCCAGACATCGTAGATCGACACTGCCGAGGTGAGATTGCCGTGGGTGAGCATCGCGCCCTTGGGCAGGCCGGTGGTGCCGCCGGTATATTGCAGCAGCGCGACGTCGTCCGCCGTCACGGACGGCCACTCAGCCGGCGCGGTGGCGCCCTCGACGAAGCTCTTGAAGGTGACGATGCGGGGATCGTCGGGGATCGGCGCCTGTGGCGTGCCGACCTTGCCCCAATCGTCGTCCTCGCAGACGACCAGGCGATCGATCAGGCCCTTCTCCAGGAACTTCAGCGCGTTCGGCAGCAGCGCCGCGAGGTTGGAGGTGACGAGCAGGCGCGAGCCGGAATCCGAGACCTTGTGCGTCAGCGCGATCTCGCCGTCGAGCGGGGAGAGATGCGCGACGCGGGCACCGGCCTTGAGCGCGCCGAAGAAATTGACCGGATGGTCCGGCGTGTTGCCGAGGAACAGCGCCACGGAACTGCTCTTGCCGCAGCCGGCGCGCAGGAAGGCAGCCGCGGCACGCTCGGCCATGGCGGCGAGCTCGGTATAGCTGATCGGACGATCGCGGAATTCCAGCGCGGTGCGCGGGCCGAAATCGGCGGCGGCTTTCGACAGCAGGTCAGGCAGCGAGCCCTGGACGATGGTGTCGTCCCAACGCACGCCCTCGGGATAAAACTGTTCGCCGGGATGGGGCATTATTCTTGATTGGTTGAGCGAGCAACTAACAGAGACCGTCATTCCGGGGCGCGACAAAGTCGCGAGCCCGAAATCCACAACCACCAGCTGGGGTTATGGATTCCGGGCCTGCGCCTTGCGGCGCATCCCGGAATGACGAGGGTTGAGATGAAGCGGCCATCACGCCGCTTTCGACGCCGCGGCCAGCGACGCGAACGTCTTGCCTTCGGCCGCGAGCTTCTTCAGCAGCGGCGCGGGCTCGAGGCTCGGATCGTTGGTCTCCTTGGCGTAGAAGGAGAGACGATCGGCGATGTGCTTGAGGCCGACGGTGTCGGCCCAGAACATCGGGCCGCCGCGGTAGATCGGCCAGCCGTAGCCGTAGAGCCAGACCACGTCGATGTCGGAAGGACGCGCCGCGATGCCCTCTTCGAGGATCTTCGCGCCCTCGTTGATCATCGGGTACATCATGCGCTCGAGGATCTCCTCGTCGCTGACGACACGCTTCTTGCGGCCGAGACGGAGCAGCGTCTCGTCGATCAGCTTTTCGACCTCCGGATCGGGCAGCGCCGAGCGACTGCCTGCTTCATACTTGTAGTAGCCCTTGCCGGTCTTCTGGCCGAAGCGGCCGGCTTCGCAGAGCGCATCCGCGATCTCCGACTTGATGCCGCGGTCCTTGCGCGAGCGCCAGCCGATGTCGAGGCCGGCGAGATCGCCCATCGCGAACGGTCCCATCGGCATGCCGAATTTGGTGACCACGGCGTCGACCTGCTGCGGCAGGGCACCTTCGAACAGCAGCTTCTCGGACTGCTTGCCACGCTGCGCCAGCATGCGGTTGCCGACGAAGCCGTCGCAGACGCCGACCACGGCCGGCACCTTCGCGATCTTTCGCGCGATGGTCACGGCGGTGACCAGCGCATCCGGCGCGGTCTTGTCGGCGCGCACGATCTCGCACAGCTTCATGACGTTGGCGGGCGAGAAGAAGTGCATGCCGAGCACGTCCTGCGGCCGCTTGGTCGACTTCGCGATCTCGTCGATGTTGAGGTAGGAGGTGTTGGAGGCGAGCACGGCGCCGGGCTTGACGTATTGGTCGAGCTTGCCGAACACTTCCTTCTTCACCGCCATGGTCTCGAACACGGCCTCGATCACCAGGTCAGCATCACCGACGTTCTCGATGCCGACGACGCCGTTGATCAGCGCCATGCGCTTGGCGGGCGCGTCGGCCGGGATGCCGCCGCGCGCGGCGGTCGCTTCCCAGTTCTTCTGCATGATGCCCATGCCGCGCTTGAGCTGCTCCTCGCCGGTCTCGATCAGGGTGACGGGCACGCCGGCATTGGCAAAGGACATCGCAATGCCGCCGCCCATGGTGCCGGCACCGAGGATGGCGACGCGGTTCACGGGCCGCGACTTGGTGCCTTCAGGGACGCCGGCGATCTTGCTGGCCTCGCGCTCGGCGAAGAAAGCATAACGCTGCGCCTTGGACTGGTCGCTGGAGACGAGCTTGAGGAAGCCCTCGCGCTCCTTCTTCAGCCCCTCGTCGAACGGCAGGTCGATGGCGTAGCCGACGGCGTCGGCGGCGGCGAACGGCGCCTCCAGGCCGCGCGACTTCTTGGTCATGGCGGCGACCGCATTGGTGAAGATCGAGCGGTCGGCCTTGGCCGCCGCGAGCTTGGAATCGTCGTCGCGCAAGCGCCGCAGAGGGCGCTTCTCGGCGAGCAGCTTGCGCACGAAGGCCTCGCCGCCGGAGGCCGGACCTTCGACGATCTCCTCGATCAGGCCGTTCTTGAGCGCTTCGGCGGCACCGATCGGATCGCCGCCGACGATCATCTTGACCGCGAGTTCCGGCCCGACCGCGCGCGGCAGGCGCTGGGTGCCGCCGGCGCCCGGCAGCAGGCCGAGCTTCACCTCGGGCAGCCCGAGCTTGGCTTCCTTCACGGCCACGCGGAAATGACAGGCCAGCGCGACCTCGAGGCCACCGCCGAGCGCGGTGCCATGGATCGCGGCGACGACCGGCTTGGGCGAGTTCTCGATCTCGGCGAGGACGTCGTTGAGGGCGGGCGGCTTCGGCGGCTTGCCGAACTCGGTGATGTCGGCACCGGCGATAAAGGTGCGGCCGGCGCAGGTCAGGACGATGCCCTTGATCGCGGGATCGGCGATCGCGGCCTTGATGCATTCGAGAATACCGCCACGCACTGCGGCACTCAGCGCATTGACCGGAGGACTGTTGACCGTGACGATCCCGACTTCGTCATGACGCTCAAGCTTGACCACTTCGCTCACGGCTTCCCTCCTTGGTGGGGATTTACTTTTGTTCGATTTCGCGGTGCGGAATTTAATTCCGCATCTTGACGGCAGGGTTATTTTGAAGCACGGACGTTGTCAACGACTCCGCGCAAGAAGCAGATCAGGGATGAAGCGTACAGGCAAGAAGACTGCGACCGATCGGAATTTCGTCGTCGCGCTTTCCCGCGGACTAGATGTTTTGCGCGCATTCCAACCCAGCGACGGACTTCTCGGCAACCAGGAGATCGCCGCGCGGACGAACCTGCCCAAGCCGACCGTTTCGCGCCTGACCTACACGTTGACGAAGCTCGGTTATCTGACACCGGTTCCCCGTTTCGAGAAGTATCAGCTCGCGCCCGCCGCGATGGCGCTCGGCTATGCGGCGTTATCCAATCTCGGCGTTCGGCATTTGTCCGAGCCATTTCGCGAGGAATTGATGCGCGCGACCGGCGGCGCCGTCGCGATCGGCGGCCGCGACCGTCACAGCATGATCTATTTCGGGCAAAGTCGCGGCAGCGAGACGGTCGGCGTTCAACTTGACGTCGGCTCCCGCGTGCCGATTGCAACCAGCGCGATGGGCCGTGCCTATTTCTGGGCGCTCGATGACGAGGGGCGCGCCGAGGTGTCCCGCATCCTGCGCGAACATTACGGCAGCCGGTGGCCGAAGATGCGCGACGGATTGGAACGTTCCGGCGAGACCGTTGCGAAATACGGTTTCGCGATGTCCGTCGGCGACTGGCACGACGACATCGGTGCCGCCGGCGTCGCGCTCAAGCTCAACGACGGAACCGGACCTTACGCATTCAATTGCGGCGCGCCCGCATTCCGCTTCACGGAAGAGCGTTTGATCAACGACATTGGACCGCGTCTGCTGGCGATGGTAAGGAACATTGAAGCGGCACTCGGGGGACTGATGCCGCAATCCAAAAAAGAAGTCAGCAAAAAGCTGAAATCAGGAGGAAAAGTTGCGCGTGTGGCCGAGGGGTTCAGATAGCCTTTGTCATCACCGGGAGCGGTTCGCATCGCCCCTTCGCCCACTGACGTGTGTGGGCGAGACGAGATGACGCAGGCACAGCTCGCGCAGGGGACATCGCCCCTGCTCGCGGTTCGCGACGTCAGCGTCGTGTTCGGCGGCATCATCGCGCTCAACGGCGTGTCCTTTGACATGCACAAGGGTCAGATCCTCGGATTGATCGGCCCCAACGGCGCCGGCAAGACCACGCTCTTCAACTGCCTCTCGCGGCTCTATCAGCCGTCGTCGGGCGACATCCTGATGGAAGGCGTGAGCATCCTGTCGCGGCCTCCGCACCGGATCGCCGAGATCGGCATCGGCCGCACCTTCCAGAACGTGGCGCTGTTTCCGAACCTCTCGGTGATGGACAACGTCCGCGTCGGCGCCCATTCGAAGACCTCCAGCGACATCATCAGCGACTCGCTTCGGCTCGCCTGGGTCCGGCGCAGCGAGACCGAGGTCAACAAGAAGGTGCAGGAGATCCTCGCCTATCTCAAGCTCGAGGACGTCGCCCACACCATCGTGTCCGGCCTGCCCTTCGGCACGCAGAAACGCGTCGAGCTGGCGCGCGCGCTCGCGGCCGACCCGAAGATCCTGCTGCTCGACGAGCCGGCCGGCGGCCTCAACCACGAGGAAGTCTATCTGCTCGGCGACCTCATCCGCCGCATCCGCGACGACCGCCACATGACCGTGCTGCTGGTCGAGCACCACATGGGCCTCGTGATGTCGATCGCCGACCACGTCGTCGCGCTGAATTTCGGCAAGAAGCTCGCGGAAGGCACGCCGGCCCAGGTGCAGGCGGACCCCGACGTCATCAAGGCCTATCTCGGGAGCAAGGACCAATGACGACGCTGCTCAACGTCAAGGACCTGCGCGCCTATTACGGCCAGGTCCAGGCGCTCCATGGCCTGTCCTTCTCGCTCAACGAAGGATCGTTGACGACGCTGCTCGGCGCCAATGGCGCCGGCAAGACCACCACCCTGCGCGCGATCTGCAACATGGTGCGTTCCACCGGCGCGATCGAGTTCGAAGGCAAGCCGCTCAGCAACCGCTCCACCGAGAGCATCGTGCGGTTCGGCATCGCCCACGTGCCGCAGGGCCGCGGCACCTTCACGACCATGACGGTCGAGGAGAACCTCCAGCTCGGGGCCATCACCCGCAAGGACAGCGCCGGCATCGTTTCCGACATCGAGCGCATGTACGCGCATTTCCCGGTGCTGAAGCAGCGCCACACCCAGCAGGCCGGCACGCTCTCGGGCGGCGAGCAGCAGATGCTCGCGGTCGCCCGTGCGCTGATGCTGCGGCCGCGCCTGATGCTGCTCGACGAGCCGTCCTTCGGACTGGCGCCGCTGGTCGTGCGCGACCTGTTCGGCATCCTCGGCAAGATCAACCGCGAGGACAAGGTGTCGATCCTGGTGGTCGAGCAGAACGCCCAGCTCGCGCTCGAGCTCGCCGACCAGGCCTATGTGATCGAGACCGGACGCATCGTGATGTCGGGCAATGCCAAGGACATCGCGAACAACGAAGAAATCCGCAAATCCTATCTGGGTTACTGAGGAGCCGGCACGATGGAGCTGTTCACCAACCAAGTGCTGGCCGGCATCGCCACGGGCGCGATCTACGCCTGCATGGCGCTCGCCGTGGTCATGATCTACCAGGCGATCGACCATCTCAACTTCGCGCAGGGCGAGATGGCGATGTTCTCGACCTTCATCTCCTGGCAGCTGATGCAATGGGGCGTGCCTTACTGGGCCGCCTTCATCCTCACGCTGGCGCTCTCCTTCGTCGCCGGCATCGCGATCGAGCGCATCCTGTTCAAGCCGCTGGCGAAAGCGCCGGTGCTGACCAACGTCGCCGGCTTCATCGCCCTGTTCGCAATCATCAACTCCTCGGCCGGCCTGATCTGGGACTTCACCATCAAGCAGTACCCGACCCCGTTCGGCTCCGCGCCGTTCCTGGGCAGCCAGCTGATCTCGACCCACCAGGCCGGCATGATCGGCGTCACGGTGCTGCTGCTGCTCGGCCTCTACTTCTTCTTCCAGTACACGCGCATCGGCCTGGCCATGCGCGCGGCCGCCTCGGTGCCTGAATCGGCCCGCCTCGTCGGCATCAACACGAGCTGGATGATCGCGCTCGGCTGGGGCATGGCGACCGCGATCGGCGCGATCGCCGGCATGCTGATCGCCCCCGTCGTGTTCCTCGAGCCCAACATGATGGGCGGCGTGCTGATCTACGGCTTTGCCGCCGCGGTGCTCGGCGGTCTCACCAGCCCGTTCGGCGCCGTGGTCGGCGGCTTCCTGGTCGGGATCTTCGAGAACCTCGCCGGCACCTACATCCCCGGCGTCGGCAATGAGCTGAAGCTCCCGATCGCGCTCGCGCTGATCATCTCCGTCCTGGTCGTCAAACCCGCTGGCCTGTTCGGCCGGCACATCGTCAAGCGAGTTTGATCATGAGCGCTGCAGAAGAAGTCGTTGCAGAAGGCCACGAGGCGGTCGAGGCTGTTCCGAAGCGGGCCATGACGCTGGGCACCGGCACCTCGCTGGTGGTGCTCGCGGCACTGCTGATCGCACCCGTTTTCGTCAAGAACTTCATCATCTTCCAGATGACGATGCTCCTGATCTACGGGCTCGCGGTGCTGGCGCTGAACATCCTGACCGGCGGAAGCGGCCAGTTCTCGCTCGGCCAGAGCGCGTTCTACGCGGTCGGTGCCTATACGACAGCGGTGCTGATGGAGCACTTCAACGTCAATTACGCGCTGACGCTGCCGATCGCCGGCGTCGTCTGTTTCGGCTTCGGCTTCCTGTTCGGGCAGCCGGCGCTGCGGCTCTCCGGCGTCTACCTCGCGCTTGCGACCTTCGCGCTCGCCACCGCCATGCCGCAGCTCCTCAAGCTGAACTTCCTCGAGCACTGGACCGGCGGCGTGCAGGGCCTCGTCGTCACCAAGCCGGATGCGCCGTTCGGGCTGCCGATGTCGCAGGACATGTGGCTGTACTACTTCACGCTCGTGGTCGTGATTGCGATCTACATCTTCTCGGTGAACCTGCTGCGCTCCCGCTCGGGCCGCGCCTTCATGGCGATCCGCGACAACGAGATCGCGGCCTCCGCGATGGGCGTCGACGTCGCGCTGTACAAGACGCTGGCCTTCGGCGTCTCCGCCGCCATCACCGGCATCGCCGGCTCGCTTGGCGCCATTGCGGTGCAGTTCGTCGCGCCCGACAGCTACACCATCACGCTCGCAATCTCGCTGTTCCTCGGCATGGTCGTCGGCGGCGTCGGCTGGCTGCCCGGCTCGATCGTCGGCGCTGCCTTCATCATTTTCGTACCGAACATCGCGGAGGGCATCTCCAAGGGCCTCTCCGGCGCGGTGTTCGGCGTGCTCCTGTTCCTCGTCATCTACCTCGTGCCGCATGGCGCAAGGCAAGTCGCGATCCTGGGCCAGCAACTCGCCGGTCGGCTCAGGAAGAACTGAAACGTCCATCCAGACTGTTGTTTTAACCAAGGAGACCCAATTGCTTTTCGGAAGAATACTGCGAACCACCGCACTCGTAACGGCGGTCGCGACCCTCACCTCCGGCGCAGCACTTGCCCAGAAGAAATACGACACCGGCGCGTCCGATACCGAGATCAAGATCGGCAACATCATGCCGTACAGCGGTCCGGCGTCTGCCTATGGCATCATCGGCAAGACCGAAGAAGCCTATTTCAAGATGATCAACGACAAGGGCGGCATCAACGGCCGCAAGATCAACTTCGTCACCTATGACGACGCCTATTCGCCGCCGAAGGCCGTCGAGCAGGTCCGCAAGCTGGTCGAGAGCGACGAAGTGCTGGCCGTGTACAATCCGCTCGGCACGCCCTCGAACACCGCGATCCAGAAGTACCTGAACGCCAAGAAGATCCCGCAGCTGTTCGTCGCCACCGGCGCCACCAAGTGGAACGACGCGAAGAACTTCCCCTGGACCATCGGCTGGCAGCCCTCCTACCAGAGCGAAGCGCAGATCTACGCGAAATGGCTGATGAAGGAAAAGCCGAACGCCAAGGTCGCGATCCTCTACCAGAACGACGATTTCGGCAAAGACTACCTCAAGGGCACCAAGGACGGTCTCGGCGCCAAGGGCGCGTCCATGATCATCATGGAAGAGAGCTACGAGGTCTCCGAGCCGTCGATCGACGGCCACATCGTCAAGATCAAGGCCGCCAATCCCGACGTGCTGCTGATCTACGCGACGCCGAAGTTCGCGGCCCAGACCATCAAGAAGACCGCCGAGCTCAGCTGGAAGCCGCTCCAGATCCTCACCAACGTGTCGATCTCGGTCGGCAGCGTGATGAAGCCGGCCGGCTTCGAGGCCTCGCAGGACGTGCTGTCGGCGGCCTATGCCAAGGATTCCACCGACCCGCAGTGGAACAACGATCCCGGCATGAAGAAGTGGAACGAGTTCGTCGACAAGTACATGCCCGGCGCCGACAAGACCGACACCGGCATGGTCTACGGCTATGGCGCGGCGTCGACCCTGGTCAAGACGCTGGAGATGTGCGGTGACGACCTCACCCGCGCCAACCTGATGAAGCAGGCCGCTTCCTTGAAGGATTTTGCACCGGACACGCTGCTGCCCGGCGTCAAGATCAACACCAGCGCCACCGACTTCGCCCCGATATCGCAGCTCCAGATGCAGCGCTTCAAGGGCGAGAAGTGGGAACTGTTCGGCGAGATCATCAGCGGCGACGTCGCTTCCGAGTGACGCTGACGCAATAGTCCAAGTCTGGTCAGTTCAAGTCTAGTCAAATCTGACAAAGCCCCCGCGGGCGACCGCGGGGGCTTTTTGTTGACGTCAGGCGTCAATCTTGTTCAATGCGGCGCCGATCCATTCCGGGTGGAGAAAGATGACTGTCGTTCGATTTCAGGTTGCGGCCGTTTCGGCCGCGCTCGCGTTGTGCACTGCGATGAGCAGCCCGGCACTGGCGCAAAAGAAATACGACAGCGGCGCTTCCGATACCGAGATCAAGATCGGCAACATCATGCCCTATAGCGGGCCGGCGTCCGCCTACGCCGCGATCGGCAAGGCCGAGGAAGCCTATTTCAACAAGATCAATGCCGAGGGCGGCATCAACGGCCGCAAGATCAAGTTCATCTCCTACGACGACGGCTATTCGCCGCCGAAGACGGTGGAGCAGGCGCGCAAGCTGGTCGAGAGCGACGGCGTGCTGCTGATCTTCGGCTCGCTCGGCACCTCCACCAACGGCGCCATCCGCAAATACATGAACGAGAAGAAGGTGCCGCAGCTGTTCGTGGCGAGCGGCGCCTCCAAGTGGAACGATCCGAAGCAATATCCGTGGACCATGGGCTGGCAGCCGAGCTACGCCAGCGAGGCGCGCATCTACGCCAAATACATCATGAAGGAGAAGCCGGACGCGAAGATCGGCGTGCTCTACCAGAACGACGATTTCGGCAAGGACTATCTGAGAGGGCTGAAGGACGGCTTAGGGGCCAAGGCGTCGATGATCGTGCTCGAAGACGGCTACGACACGTCGGAGCCCGCGATCGACGAGCACGTCGTGAAGCTGAAGGCCTCGGGCGCCGACGTCTTCCTCAGCATCACCACGCCGAAATTCGCGGCGCAGGCGATCAAGAAGGCGGCCGAGATCAACTGGCATCCGGTCCACATCATCTCCAACGTCTCGGCGTCGGTCGGCGGCGTGCTCGAGCCCGCGGGCCTGGAGATCTCGCAAGGCATCCTGTCGGCGAGCTACACCAAGGACGGCTCCGACCCGCAATGGAATGCCGATGACGGCATGAAGAAGTTCTATAATTTCCTCGCGCAGTACGACCCCAAGGCCAACAAGCTCGATGCCGGCGTGGTGTTCGGCTATGCCGCGGCCCAGACCATGGTGAAGGTGCTGCAGATGTGCGGCGACGAGCTCACCCATGAGAACGTCATGAAGCAGGCCGCTTCCTTGAAGGATTTCGAGCCCGACACGCTGCTGCCCGGCATCAAGATCAACACCTCGGCCGATAATTTCGCCCCGATCGAGCAGCTCCAGATGATGCGGTTCAAGGGCAGGAAATGGGAGCTGTTCGGCGACATCATCTCGAGTGAGCTCGGCCACTGAAGTCGCGCAACTCAAAATCGCCACCGGCTGTTTAATCAACTCAAGACAGCGGCGCCGTCTCGCAGTCGCACACCAGCGCGCGCCGGTCCTTGACTACTAAAGGAGCAGCCCCTGCGACACAGCCGCGGGGGCTTTCTGTTGAAGGCTCCCGGTAAATCGTATTGAATTGCCTCCGCGCCGCCAAAAATCATCAAGCCAAGAAAAGGGACGCACACACACCAAGAAAATAGGGAGATAGGAATGCCCGCTGTCACCGGCAAACTTGCGGCCGCGTCACTGGCGCTTGCGCTCATTGCGGCCTCGGCCTCCACTGCATCGGCCCAGAAGAAATACGATACCGGCGCGACCGACACCGAAATCAAGATCGGCAACATCATGCCCTACAGCGGACCGGCCTCCGCCTACGGCATCATCGGGCGGACCGAAGCCGCCTATTTCAAGAAGATCAACGACGAGGGCGGCATCAACGGCCGCAAGATCAATTACATCTCCTATGACGACGCCTACTCGCCGCCGAAGACGGTGGAGCAGGCCCGCAAGCTGGTCGAGAGCGACGAGGTGCTGTTCATCTTCAACTCGCTCGGCACGCCGCCGAACTCGGCGATCCACAAATACATGAACTCGAAGAAGGTGCCGCAGCTGTTCGTCGCGACCGGCGCCACCAAGTGGAACGATCCGCAGAACTTCCCCTGGACGATGGGCTGGCAGCCCAATTACCAGAGCGAGACGCAGATCTATGCGAAGTGGCTGCTCAAGAACAAGCCGGACGCCAAGATCGCGGTGCTTTACCAGAACGACGATTACGGCAAGGACTATCTCAAGGGCCTCAAGGACGGCTTAGGGTCCAAGGCCGCCTCGATGATCGTCATCGAAGAGAGCTACGAGACCTCCGAGCCGACCATCGACAATCACATCGTCAAGCTGAAGTCGACCGGCGCCGACGTCTTCATGAACATCACGACGCCGAAATTCGCCGCGCAAGCGATCAAGAAGAATGCCGAGATCGGCTGGAAGCCGCTGCACTTCCTCAACAACGTCTCGGCCTCCGTCGGCAGCGTGATGAAGCCGGCCGGCTTCGAGAACGGTCAGGACATCATCTCGGCCGACTATCTCAAGGACGTGTCGGATCCCGCGTGGAACAACGATCCCGGCATGAAGGAGTTTCTGGCGTTCATGACCAAATACTTCCCCGAGGGCGACAAGCTCGATAAGGGCACGATCGTCGGCTATGCCGTGGCGCAGACACTGGTCCAGGTCTTGAAGCAGTGCGGTGACAATCTCACGCGCGAGAACATCATGAAGCAGGCGGCGAACGTGAAGGACTTCCGCACCGAGGCGCTGCTGCCGGGCGTGAAGGTCAACACCTCGCCGACCGATTTCGCGCCGATCAGCCAGCTTCAACTCGAGAAGTTCAAGGGCGAGAAGTGGGAGCTGTTCGGAGACGTGATCAGCGCCGACGTCGGCGGCTAACCCCAAACGACAGAGAGCCCCCTGCGCAGCCATCGCAGGGGGCTTTTGCTTGCGCGCGGATTATGATCACGCGATTGCACAATCGAATGATGGTAAAGCCCGCTTACGCTTTGGCGCCTGATGCGGTAGGCAGGGAGCCGGCGATTTTGTCGCCATCATTTCAGTTCGCTGAAGGCCTTCGCCATGACCGACCGACGTCCCCTGCTCCGCGCGCTTTACGACGCCGCCGTTGCCGCCGCCCATCCCAGCACGATTCTGGCGCCGCATCTGCGGCCCGCACCTAAAGGGCGCGTGATCTGCCTCGCCGCCGGCAAGGGCGCGGGTGCGATGGCCGCGGCCGCCGAACGGCATTATCTCGACACGCTCAAGCTCGCGCCGGAGCGCCTCGTCGGCATCGCCACCACGCGCCACGGCTACGGCGTGCCGACGCGCCGCATCCGCGTGGTCGAGGCCGGCCATCCCGTGCCCGACGAGGCCGGCCTGAAGGGCGCCGCCGATACGCTCGCGCTCGCGAGCGAGGCCGGGCCCGACGATCTGCTGCTGGTGCTGCTCACCGGCGGCGGCTCGGCGAACTGGATCGCGCCGGTGGACGGCATCAGCTTCGCGCAGAAGCAGGCGGTCAACAAGGCGCTGCTCCGCTCGGGCGCGCCGATCGGCGAGATGAACACGGTCCGGAAACATTTGTCGCGGATCAAGGGCGGCCGGCTGGCGCGCGCCGGCAAGAATGCCGCCGAGATCGTGACGCTCGCGATCTCCGACGTGCCGCACGACGATCCGTCCGCCATCGCCTCCGGCCCCACCGTGCCCGATCCGACCACCCTGGCGGATGCGCGCGCGATCGTCGCGAAGTACAAGCTCGCCATCGACGACGCCGTCCGCCGCGCGCTCGACGACCCCGCCAACGAAAGTGCCAAGCCTGATGATGCCGCCTTTGCCCGCGCGCATTTCGAGCTGATCGCGCGGCCCAAGCAATCGCTCGACGCCGCGGTGAAGCTCGCCAAGGAAGCGGGCTACGAGACCATCGATCTCGGCGCCGATCTCGAAGGCGAGGCGCGCGAGGTCGCCGCCGATCACGCCAGGCTCGCGCTTCAGGCGCGCGCGCAAGGCAAGCGCCTCGCGATCCTCTCCGGCGGCGAACTCACCGTTACCGTGCGCGGCAATGGGCGCGGCGGCCCCAACCAGGAATATGCGCTGGCGCTCGCCGGCCTGCTGAAGGACACGCCTGACATTTCCGCCCTCGCCGGCGACACCGACGGCGCCGATGGAGGCGCCGGCCATCCCACCGATCCCGCCGGCGCGCTGATTGATGCTGCAACGTTCGCGAAGATGAAGGCGCTGGCGCTTCAGCCGCAGGCGTATCTGGACAACAACGACGCGACGACGTTCTTCGAGGCGACCGGCGATCTGCTGATGCCGGGACCGACACTGACGAACGTGAACGATATCCGGGTGATTTTGGTGGATTGAGGCGCCTGCCCAGGTCTCGCTGTCATTCCCCGCGAAGGCGGGGAATCCAGTACGCCGCGGCCTATCGGTTCGATCACAAACGTCTCGGAGTACTGGATCGCCCGGTCAAGCCGGGCGATGACAGCCGGGCCTCAAAACTCGTTCGCGATCTTCGAGAGCATCCCGATCAGGGCTTCGCGATTGGCCTGCCCGAGCAGCTCGTTCAGCCGGGACTCGTGCTTGGTGGCGACGAGCTTTTTCGCCCGGGTCAGCACGGCCTTACCCTTGTCGGTCAGCACCAGGATGTGCGAGCGGCGGTCGTTGGTGGAGCGGATCCGCGCGCAAAGGTCGCGGCTCTCCAGATTGTCGAGCATCGCCACGAAGTTCGGGCGCAGGATGCCGAGGGTCGAGGCAATCTCGGTCTGGTTACGGCCCGGATTCTTCTCGACCAGCAGCAGCACGGAGAACTGCGCGGGCGTGAGCTGGAGCGAGGCCATGCAGCGCAAAAAGTTCTCGAACACCTTGAGCTGCGCCCGCTTCAGCACGTAGCCGAGCTGTTCGGAGAGCTCGCCAAGCTGGAGGGCTTCAGGCTGGGCCTCGGCCGCGTCCTTGCGGCCCTTGGCCGCGTCGCCGGGCTTTTCAGAAGACTTTTCAGCGGTTTTGGAAACGGTCATCGCCTCGTGCTCGTGATCCCGCTAAATTCGGGGCGGGTCGTCCGCCCCACCCTTGAAGTTATATTTGATAATTGTTATGGACCATATCAAATATCGTCAGCGTTTCAATGGCTGTGAGCGGACCGTCCACCGCAATTGCGGAGCCCGGTCCCGATCTTTGAGGGGGAGCGTCCGGTCTTGAATACCACCATCATGCTGTTCCTGGTACAGGACGGCATCACCAATGGCGCGATCTACGCGCTGCTCGGCCTGGCGCTGGTGCTGGTGTTCGCCGTCACGCGCGTCATCCTCATTCCCCAGGGCGAATTCGTCACCTACGGCGCGCTGACCTATGCCTCGCTGGCCGCGGGCCAGATGCCGGGCACGGCAAAGCTCGCGTTGGCGCTGGGCATCGGCGCCTTCGTGTTCGACCTGTTCGTGGCGCGCAAGGCGCTGCACGGCCGCCTGATCGTGCGCAGCCTCGTCACCAACGTCGTGCTGCCGGCCATCGTGCTGGCGCTGACCATCTACTTCGCCGCCCAGAAGCCGCCGGTGGCGGTCTGCATCGCGCTGTCGCTGGTGATCGTGGCGATGATCGGCCTCTACCTCTACCGCATCGCGTTCCAGCCGCTGGCGCACACCTCCGTGCTGGTGCTGCTGATCGCATCGGTGGGCGTCCACCTCGCGCTGCAGGGACTGGGCCTGCTGTTCTTCGGCGCCGAAGGCCAGCGCGGGCCTGCCGTGCTGTCCGGCTCCTTCACGGCCGGCGCACTGCGCTTCACCGGCCAGAGCATCACCGTCTACGGTATCACCGTCGCCTTCATCATCGGGCTCTGGCTGTTCTTCGGGCTGACGCTCTACGGCAAGGCGCTGCGCGCGACCGCCGTGAACCGGCTCGGCGCCCGCCTTGCCGGCATCCGCACCACGCTGTCAGGGCAGATCGCCTTCCTGCTGGCCTCCGTCATCGGCGCGCTGTCGGGCATCATGATCGTGCCGATCACGACGCTCTATTACGACTCTGGGTTCCTGATCGGCCTCAAGGGCTTCGTTGCCGCGATCATCGGCGGCCTCGTCAGCTATCCGCTCACCGCCGTCGCGGCGCTGGTCGTCGGCATCGTCGAGGCGTTCTCGTCCTTCTACGCCTCCAACTACAAGGAAGTGATCGTCTTCATGCTGCTGATCCCCGTGCTGCTGCTGCGCTCGCTCGCCGCGCCCGCGGTCGAGGAAGAGAAGGACTGACGCGCATGCAGAGCCGGCTTCCCATCCTCCTCTTCGCGCTTCTCATGGCGGCGATCCCGCATCTCCCGGGCATGCCGCCGTTCTGGATCGTGCTGCTCGACAATATCGGCCTTGCCGCCCTCGTCGCGATGGGCCTCGTGCTGCTCACCGGCGTCGGCGGCCTGACCTCGTTTGGCCAGGCGGCTTTCGTCGGGTTCGGCGCCTACACCACCGCGGTGCTGTCGACGGCCTATGGCCTGTCGCCGTGGCTGACCTTGCCGCTGTCGCTGTTGGTCAGCGGATCGTTGGCGGTGCTGCTCGGGCTGGTGACCGTCCGTCTCTCCGGGCACTATCTGCCGCTCGGCACGCTCGCCTGGGGGCTGGGCCTGTTCTATCTCTTCAGCAAGCTGGAATTCCTGGGAAGAAACGACGGCATCTCGGCGATCCCGCCGCTGTCGATCGGCTCGTTCAAGATGCTCTCGCCCGGCTCGATCTATTACGCGATCTGGGTTGCCGTGATCCTCTCGGCCCTGCTCACGATGAACCTGCTGGATTCCCGCACCGGCCGCGCCATCCGCGCGCTGCGCCGCGGACACGTCGCAGCCGAAGCGTTCGGCGTGCACACGCCGCGCGCGAAGCTCCTGGTGTTCATCCACGCCGCGGTGCTCGCCGGCCTCTCCGGCTGGCTCTACGCGCATCTCCAGCGCGCGGTGAACCCGACGCCGTTCGGCGCGCAGGCCGGCATCGAATATCTCTTCATCGCGGTGGTCGGCGGCGCCGGCTATGTCTGGGGCGGCGTGCTGGGCGCGGCGATCGTCGTGGTCCTGAAGGAGGTGCTGCAAAGCTATTTGCCGCTGATCCTGCCGGGCTCCGGACAGGTCGAGACCATCGTGTTCGGCATCATGCTGGTGGCGCTGCTCCAGCTTGCGCCCGGCGGCGTCTGGCCCTGGCTGATGTCGTTCCTGCCCGAGCGCACCAGTGGCAAGAAGCCGGACACCTCGCTGAAACTGGAGCAGCGCACCCGCGCGGCCGGCCAGTCCGGCGTCCTGCTCCAGGTCGAGAAGGCGCGAAAGCAGTTCGGTGGCGTGATCGCGGTCAACAACGTCTCCTTCGACGTGCAGGCCCGCGAGATCGTCGCGTTGATCGGACCGAACGGCGCCGGCAAGAGCACGACGTTCAACCTGATCACCGGCGTGCTGTCGGCGACATCGGGCTCGATCTCGGTGCTCGGCAAGAAGGTCGACAGGGCGCCACCGCAGGAGATCGTCAAGCTCGGCATCTCCCGCACCTTCCAGCATGTGAAGCTCGTCCCTGATATGACCGTGCTGGAGAATGTCGCGATCGGCGCGCACCTGCGCGGCCATTCGGGACCGATCTCCTCGATGCTGCGGCTCGACCGCGCCGATGAGGCGAGGCTGCTCGCGGAGGCCGCCCGCCAGATCGAGCGCGTGGGCCTCGCCGAGCAGATGCATCAGCTCGCAGGCTCGCTCTCGCTCGGCCAGCAGCGCATCGTCGAGATCGCAAGGGCGCTGTGCGTCGATCCGATGCTGCTGCTGCTCGACGAGCCTGCCGCCGGCCTGCGCCACATGGAGAAGCAGCGCCTTGCCGCGCTGCTCCGCGAATTGCGCGACGGCGGCATGAGTGTGCTCTTGGTGGAGCACGACATGGGCTTCGTGATGAATCTCGCCGACCGCATCGTGGTGCTCGATTTCGGCACCAAGATCGCGGAAGGCACGCCCGCCACGATCAAGACCAATCCCGAAGTGATCAAGGCCTATCTCGGAGTGGCGGCATGAGCGCGCTGTTGTCCGTCGCCGACGCACATGTCGCCTATGGCAAGGTCGAGGCCGTGCGTTCGGTCTCGCTCGAGGTCGGCGCCAACCAGATCGTCACCATCGTCGGGGCCAATGGCGCCGGCAAGACCACGCTGCTCTCCGCCATCATGGGCATCTTGCCGCTGAAGGGCCGCGTCGCCTTCGCCGGGCAGGATCTGTCACGGCTCGACATCGAGGACCGCGTCGCGATGGGGCTCGGCCTCGTCCCCGAGCACCGCGAATTGTTCGTGACCATGAATGTCGAGGACAATCTGGAGCTGGGTGCCTTCCGCATCGAGCGAAGCAAGGCGAAAACCTCGATGGAGCGCGTCTACACGCTGTTTCCGCGGCTGAAGGAGCGGCGCAAGCAGTTGGCGGGCACCCTCTCCGGCGGCGAGCAGCAGATGCTCGCGATGGGCCGTGCGCTGATGGGCGAGCCCAAGCTCTTGATGCTGGACGAGCCGAGCCTCGGCCTCGCCCCGATCATCGTCGCCGACATCTTCCGCATCGTCACTGAGCTCCGCGCCAGCGGCGTCTCCGTACTGCTGGTCGAGCAGAACGCACAGGCCGCACTGAAGATCGCGGACCAGGCCTATGTCATGGAGCTCGGCGAGTTCGTGCTCAGCGGCAAGGCGAGCGATGTCGCGGCGAACGAGCGCGTCGCGGCAAGCTATCTCGGCTTCCAGCACGAAGGCGCGAGTGTGATCTGATTTCTTGGCTGGCTCCTCTTCCTTTTCCCTCGTTGGAGAAGGTGGCGCGCGTAAGCACGCCGGATGAGGGGTTCTCTCCACGAATGACAACGTGGGACCATCGCCTGCGGAGAGGCACCCCTCACCCGTCTCGCGGCTACGCCGCGAGCCACCCTCTCCCACAGGGGGAGAGGGTGTACCGTGCGAGCCGCACTAGCTTTCGCTTGAAGGCAGACTCGCTTTTCCCTTCAACGCCGCGACCTCCGCTTCCAGCTCCGCGATCCTCGCATCCCTCGCCGCCAGCGCTGCCGCGACATCCGGCGCATCGAACTTCTGCGGAATGTGCTGCGGGCAGTTGGTGTCCCACGCTGCGATCTTGAACAGGATCACCTGCTCAGGGCGCGCGCGGTACCCCTTGGGCATCAGCGACGTCGTCAGCGCCTCGTCGTCCTCGACGACGCGCGCCTCGCCCCAGATCTTGACGCGGCGGCGATGGGCGTAGTCCATCACGAAGATATAGGCCTTGGGATTCTCGGACAGGTTTCCCTGCGTAATGTATTGCCGGTTGCCGGCGTAGTCCGTGAAAGCCAGCGTCTGCTTGTCCAGCACCTTCAAAAACCCCTTGGGGCCGCCGCGGTGCTGGATGTAGGGCTGGCCATCGCCCGACGCGGTCGCGAAATAAAAGCTGTTGGCGTCAGCCAGGAACGCCGCAAGGTTCTCGTCGACCTCGGTGCGCCATCCGCGCTGCTCGGCATGAGCATAGCCTTCGCGTGATCCCTTTCGTGTCTGGATCGATTTCACCGCCGGCGTGAACGCCACGTCGCTGGCGTAGGTGTGAGTTGCCGTCATCGGAACATCTCCTGAAATCCCGGCGCATCCCTGCGTCTTTCGCTGTCTAAGGTGGACCTTCCGGCGGGCAAAACAATCTGGCCGCTTGACACTTCATCATTGCAATATATGCAATAATACCATGGACCGCCTCGAAGCCATGCACGTCTTCGTCACCGTCGCCGATCTGCGCGGTTTTGCGCCGGCGGCGCGAAAGCTGCGGCTGTCGCCTTCGGCGGTAACGCGGTTGATCGCAGCGCTGGAGGAGCATCTCGGCGCGCGGCTGCTGCAGCGCACCACCCGGCAGGTGAGATTGACCGATGTCGGCACGCGCTATCTGGAGCGCGCGCGGCGCATCCTCGCCGATGTCGAGGAGGCCGACGGCTCCGCGCGCGAGGAGCGCAACCGGCCGAGCGGCCGTCTGGTGGTGTCGGCGCCCCTCGGCTTCGGGCGGCTGCATGTCTCGCCGGTCATGACCGATTATCTCAAGCGCTATCCGGAGGTCACGGCCGAGCTCAGGCTCTCGGACAACCTCGTCAATCTCGTCGAGGACGCGGTCGATGCCGCGGTGCGGATCGGCCATCTCGCCGATTCTTGGCTGGTCGCACGCCAGGTCGGCGAGATGCGGCGGATCACGGTGGCGACGCCGGGCTACCTGAAGCGCCACGGCGAGCCGAAGACGCCACAGGAATTGCTCGCGCACCAGACCATCGCGTTCGGCCCCTACGCCAATTGGCACTTCGTGCAGGACGGCCGCGATATCGAGTGGACGCCGACGCCACGTTTTACCAGCAACAGCGCCGACGCCGCCCTGCAATATGCAGAAGCCGGCGGGGGCATCACGCGGGTGCTGGCCTATCAGGCCGCGGAGGGCCTGAAGCGCGGGCGGCTCAAAATCGTGCTGGCGAAATACGAGCAGCCGGCGCTGCCGATCCACATCGTCTATCCGACCTCGCGCCTGCTCTCGGCCAAGGTGCGGGCGTTCGTCGATCTCGTGGTGGAGACGGCGGAGTGGCGGTTTGGGTGAGGTCTCGTGTCCCGGACGCGCTGCAACGCGTAGCGTTGCTGCGCAGAGCCGGGACCCAGAAGGCCAGAGCAAGGGCTGCGGGTGGATGGGCCCCGGCTCTGCGGAGCGGCACTTCGCGCCGCACCGCGTCCGGGGCACGAGAGCCTTACCCTTTCTTCGGCACCACGCGGAACGTCCCGCTGGCGCGTGCGATCACGACGTCATCGGCCTTTGCGAGACTCTGCGCGAAACAGATCGTCTTGCCGGTCCTGATCACGTCGCTCTCGATCGCAAGCCACTGGCCGATCTCGGCAGAGCCGACAAAATCGACCGTGAGCGAGATCGTGACGAACGAGGTGGTCCAGTTCGTCATCTGCGCGCAGCTATAGCCCATGGCGTTGTCCGCGAGTGCGGCGATGAGGCCGCCATGGATCAGGCCGCGGCCGTTGGTGTGCGGCCTGGCGAGGCGCAGGCCGATGATCACGGCCTTGTCGGTTTTCTTCGCGTAGAGCGGCTCCCACGGCTCGGTGAGCGGACTCTTGCGGGAAAGCGGCTCGAAGCCGTCAGGGATGTCGGTGTCGGTCATAGCGTGTCTCGCGTTGCTGGTTGGCGCCATTGAACGCGATGTGGATGACAGTTTCACTGCCTACAAAGTTTTAAACGGAATTTGCGCGGGTGTTTGAAATGGGCACTCCCGTCATTGCGAGGAGCGAAGCGACGAAGCAATCCAGACTTTCTCCGCGGAAACAGTCTGGATTGCTTCGCTTCGCTCGCAATGACGATGTGGAGAAAGCACGCGATGCCGTAGGGTGGGCAAAGGCGCATAGCGCCGTGCCCACCATCTCGTAGCAAACGCAAAAGCTGGTGGGCACGCTACGCTTTGCCCACCCTACGGCATCTACGGCATCGACCACCCTCCTAAAACGGCAGCCCCACATAGTTCTCCGACAGCGACGTCATCGCGGCCTGCGACTGCGTGACGTAGTCGAGCTCGGCGAGCTGGATGCGCCCGCCGATGGTGCCGGTGTCGGGGAATTTGTGCAGCATCGAGGTCATCCACCAGGAGAAGCGCACCGCTTTCCAGACCCGCGCCAGCGCCGTGGCGGAATAGGCGTCGATGCCGGCGTTGGATTTCTCGTCGTAGAATTCGCGGAGTGCGTTCGACAGATAATGCGCATCGCTGGCAGCTAAGTTCAGCCCCTTCGCGCCGGTCGGCGGCACGATGTGGGCGGCGTCGCCGCACAGGAACATCTTGCCGAACCGCATCGGCTCGGCGACGAAGCTGCGCAGCGGCGCAATGCTCTTCTCGATCGAGGGGCCCGTGACCAGACTGTCGGCCGCCTCCTGGTCGAGCCGGCGCTTCAATTCGTCCCAGAAGCGGTCGTCCGGCCACTGGTCGACATGGTCGTCGAGCGAGCACTGCACATAGTAGCGGCTACGGTGTGTCGAGCGCATGGTGCAGAGCGCGAAGCCGCGAGCGTGATTGGAATAGATCAGCTCGTGGCTGACAGGGGGCGTCTCGGACAGAATGCCGAGCCAGCCGAACGGATAGACCCGCTCGAACTCCTCGATCGCTGTGGCCGGGACGCTGGCGCGGCTGACGCCGTGAAAGCCATCGCAGCCGGCGACGAAGTCGCAATCGATCGTGTGGGTGACCCCGTCCTTGACATAGGTGACGCGCGGCCGACTGCCGTCGAAATCATGCGGCTGCACGTCCTTGGCCTCGTAGACCGAGGTGAGACCCGCGGCCTTGCGCGCATTCATCAGGTCGAGCGTGACCTCGGTCTGGCCATAGATCATGACCGTCTTGCCGGTCGCGGCCTTCATGTCGATGCGGTGACGGCGCCCGGAAAAGGCGAGCTCGATGCCTTCATGCACCAGGCCCTCGGCATGCGCCCGCGCGCTGGCGCCAATCTGGTCGAGCAGCGCGACGGTTCCCTCCTCCAGGAGGCCCGCGCGGATGCGGCCGAGCACGTAGTCCGGGCTCTGCCGCTCCAGAATCACATTGTCGATGCCGTATTGGTGCAGCAGTTGCCCAAGCAACAATCCGGCCGGCCCGGCCCCGATGATTGCGACTTTTGTCCGCAATACTTGCTCCTCCCGATCCTGTAGGTTTTCGCCGCGGCTCGCTTGTCGCGTCGGTCCGCGCAAGATAATTATATCATATAATCGTTGGGCAAAAGGGGAGTGCGCCCGGGCAGCGACAAATCCATGCAACATGGCTGACGTAGATGACGCGGCGGCGCGCCGCGCCAGTTCCGGCTTGAACGCGCCGGCAAATTAGATAACATGTTAATTAATGAGACCGGGCCATCGAAGCCCGCCGTCGAAACAGGGAGAGACGACCGATGAGGAAAGCCTGTCTGGCGTTGCTGCTGGCAGCAAGCGTGAGCCCCGCGTTCGCGCAGGACAAGACCTTCGATTTGAAGATCTCGCACTGGGTGCCGGCCTCGCATCCGCTGCAGAAGTCCCTGGAAGACTGGGTGGCCGCGGTGAATAAGGATTCCGGCGGCACCATCACGGGCAAGGTGTTTCCCGCCCAGCAGCTCGGCAAGGCGTTTGACCATTACGACATGGCACGCGACGGCATCGCCGACGTCACCTACGTCAATCCCGGCTATCAGCCCGGCCGCTTCCCGATCGTCGGCGCCGGCGAATTGCCGTTCCTGATCTCGGACGCCAAGGGCGGCTCGATGGGGCTGGACGCCTGGTACCGCAAATATGCCGAGAAGGAGATGAAGGACGTCAAATACTGCCTCGCCTTCGTCCACTCGCCTTCGTCGTTCCATTCCAAGACGAAGAAGATCGTGGTGCCGGAGGACGTGAAGGGCCTGAAGATCCGCCCCGCGCACGCCACCATGGCGAATTTCGTCACCTCGCTCGGCGGCACCAATGTGCAGTCCTCCGCGCCCGAAGTGCGCGACATCATCGAGCGCGGCGTCGCCGACGGCGTCACCTTCCCCTGGGGCTCCCTCGTGCTGTTCGGCATCGACAAGGTGACCAAGTACGACATGGAGGCGCCGCTCTACACCACGACCTTCGTGTTCGTGATCAACAAGGACAAGTACAACGCGATGTCCGACAAGCAGAAGGCCGCGATCGACAAGAACTGCTCGACCGAGATGGCCGGCGTGGTCGGCGAGCACTGGGGCAAGTTCGAGGACGCCGGCGTCGACAAGGTGAAGGCGGAAGCCGGCCACGAGGTCTACAAGCTGACGCCGGAGCAGACCGCCGCCTGGAAGAAGGCCGCCGATCCCTTGGTCAAGACCTGGGGCGAAGGCGCCAAGAAGGCCGGCGCCGATCCCGACGCGGCGCTTAGCGAGCTGAAGGCGTCGCTGAAGAAGTACAACGCGCTGGCGGAGTAGCGCCAAGCTGCGGCCGCGGCCGGCTCTCTTCTTCCCCTCTCCCCGTTCTTACGGGGAGAGGGTTGGGGGGCTGCCTCCGCAGAGACGGTGACAGCTCGATTCGCGGAGAGTCCCCCTCACCCGAATTCGAGCGGCGCTCGAATTCGACCTCTCCCCGCAAGCGGGGCGAGGTGAAGTGCGCGGCGAGACCGAGATCAAACAATGACAGCACACGACGTGACACCTCCCATGAAGCGCTCCTGGATGGACCGCATCATCGACACGATCGAATGGATCGCGGCCGGCTTCGTCGGCATCGTCGCGCTCGACATCTTCCTGTCGGTGCTGCTGCGCAACACGCTGAACTACTCGATCCCCGACTCGTTCGATATCGGCCGCATGCTGCTCGGCATTCTCATTTTCTGGGGCATCGCGGCGACGTCCTATCGCGGCACCCACATCACGGTCGACCTCGTCTGGGGCAATGTCGGGCCGCGCTATCAGCGCTGGATCGACGTGTTCGCGACCCTGGTGCTGCTGTTCGTCGTCACCGTGCAGACCTGGACGCTGTTCGACAAGGTGCGCGGCACCTACAACGACAACGTCCAGACCTTCGACATGCACATGCCGACCTGGCCGTTCTTCGCGGTCGCGTGGATCGGTGATGCCGCGGCCGTGCTGCTGATCGCGATCCGCACCTACCGCCTGATCTTCCATCCCGAAGATATGCACGATCCCAAATTGAAGGCGACGGAGTAATCATGAGCACCGATGCCGTCGCCTTAATCGGCTTCGTTTCCCTGTTTGTCCTGATGCTGCTGCGCGTGCCCGTCGGCATGGCGATGGGCCTCGTCGGCGTGTCCGGCTTCGCCTATCTCGTCAACGGGACGGCGGCGCTGAAGCTGGTCGGCCAGACCTCGATGCGCACGGTCACCGACTACACCTTCGGCGTCATCCCGATGTTCCTGCTGATGGGCTCCTTCGTCAGCAATTCCGGCATGAGCCGCGAGCTGTTCCGCGCCGCCAACGGTTTCGTCGGGCATCTGCGCGGCGGGCTCGGCATTGCCACCGTCGGCGCCTGCGGCGGCTTTGCCGCGATCTGCGGCTCCTCCGTCGCGACCGCCGCGACCTTCTCCGCCGTCGCCTACCCCGAGATGCGCCGCTTCGGCTATCCGCAGTCGTTCGCCACTGGCGTGATCGCCGCCGGCGGCACGCTCGGCGCGATGCTGCCGCCGTCCACCGTGCTCGCGGTCTACGGCATCATCACCGAGCAGGACATCGGAAAGCTCTTCATCGCCGGCATCATTCCGGGCCTCCTGGCGATGACCATGTACATGATCACGATCTTCCTGATCGGTCATTTCCGCCCGGACTTCCTGCCCAAGGGCAAGGTGCTGCCGTGGCGCGAGCGCTTTGCGGGCCTGAAGGACATCTGGGCGCCGGTCTTGCTGTTCGTCTTCGTGATCGGCGGCCTCTACGGCCTGCCCTTCCTGCCGCGCTTCACGCCGACGGAAGCCGGCGGCGTCGGCGCCGCGGGCGCCTTCATCATCGGCGTTGTCACCGGACGGCTCGATCGCGAGAAGATCTTGGCCTCGCTGCTGCAGGCGACGCGCACCGCGGCCGCGGTGTTCACCGTGCTGATCGGCGCGCTGATCTTCGGCTACTTCCTCACGGTGACGCAGACGCCGCAGAAGGTCACCGAATTCCTCACCGGTCTCGGCCTCGGCCCCTACGGCGTGCTGGCGCTGATCATGGTGATGTATCTCGTGCTCGGCTGCCTGATGGACGCCATGGCGATGATCATCCTCACCGTGCCGATCATTTTCCCCGTCATCACGCATCTCGGGTTTGATCCGATCTGGTTCGGCGTCATCATCGTGATGACCGTCGAGCTCGGCCTGATCCACCCGCCGGTCGGGATGAACGTCTTTGTCATCAAGAGCGTGGTGAAGGACGTCTCCTTCTCCACCATCTTCAAGGGCGTGATCCCGTTCGTGGCGACGGATCTGGTGCGGCTGGTGATTTTGATCGCGTTCCCGCTGCTGGCGACCTGGCTGCCGACACGGATGATGGCGCACTAGTGAACGCCTACGGCGCGACGCGCTGTTGTCCCCTCTCCCCTTGTGGGAGAAGGTGGCGCGAAGCGCCGGATGAGGGGTTGTCTCCGCAAACGCAGGTGTGCGGGCGGAGA